>NZ_JBLVXX010000037.1:0-55790 GCF_048283985.1 Enterobacter cloacae complex sp. 6730903
GCAGTAAAGCGACTCTTTTACTGCCGTCAAATATCACATTCCATTCTGGAGAACGGACGGGAACTCAGATACCAGCCACATATCTGACTCTTCAAACATTTCTTCAAGCATGCGGTTCAGCTTTTCACGATCACTTTTGCTGGCGTTGCTGTTTAAGGCGTTCGCCTGCATCGGCTTAACCTTCACTTCTGCGTCAGGGAAAATCTGGTGCACCCGTTTCGTCAGTTCTGCCAGAATAATCTCTCTGGCGCCTACCAAACCATCAACATTACGCTTGTCATAGACCAGCTCAACGAACATAAAGACCTCCGGAAACGACTGTATTTTTAAAGAGAATTTATACTGGTTATTTATACAGTGTCAACGGTTAGGTATATAGCATTTCAGAAGAGAGCTATGGGGCATGGGTGGGGCATAAAGTTACCGCGAAACGACGTTAGTACATTGCACATGACAAATCGTATCGCGGCAACATAGCAGAAGTTACCGCACATCAATCCAACATCAAGCCACTTCATTAAAAGACTTAATAGTCTCCAGATGAAGATCGCCTGAAGTACCGGATTTCCGAGGAAAGGGATCAGGGTAATGACGTCATGGCTGCTTAACGAGCTGCCGATCCCCAGCATGATCCCGCAAAAAGAGAGAAGCGCCACGGGCAGCATAAAGGTTTTACCCAGTTGCTGGAAAAACTCCCACAGCGATATTTTTTGTGCTGCTTTCGTCGTCATAAAACGACTCCTTAAATGGTAGAAAGAGATTTAACGACCTCGATGGGGCGAGAAGATAAAACGTTTTATCAAACTTTAGTGCGCGCTAAATCACATTCTCAGGCTTTTACTGGTAGTATAAAGATAACGTATTGATAAAACGTTTTAGCGATCTCATTATCAAGGAGTCACGCCACCACATGGCTGTAGCGAAAAAGATCACCATCAACGATGTCGCGCTGGCGGCGGGGGTTTCCGTCAGCACCGTTTCGCTGGTATTGAGCGGGAAGGGGCGCATCTCTCCTGCAACGGGTCAGCGCGTCAACGAGGCCGTTGAGCAGTTAGGCTTTGTGCGTAATCGCCAGGCGTCGGCGCTGCGCGGTGGGCAAAGCGGGGTGATAGGGCTGATCGTTCGCGACCTCGCGTCGCCGTTTTATGCGGAACTGACCGCCGGGCTTACCGAGGCGCTTGAAGCGCAGGGGCGAATGGTTTTCCTGCTCCACGGTGGGCGCGAACCGGAGCAACTGCTCTCCAGGCTGGATATGCTGCTGACGCAAGGGGTGGATGGGGTGATCGTGGCCGGCGCGTCCGGCGTGGGCAGTGAATTGTGTGAGCGCGCGGCGCAGAAAGGCGTACCGCTGGTGTTTGCGTCGCGCGCCAGCTATCTCGACGAAGCCGATACCCTTCGGCCGGATAACATGCAGGCCGCGCAAATGCTGACCGAGCATCTTATTCATCGCGGCCATCAGCGCATCGCCTGGCTCGGCGGTAAAAGCTCGTCCCTGACGCGTGCCGAGCGGGTGGGCGGTTACTGCTCCACGCTCATCAAATACGGCCTGCCGTTTCACAGCGAATGGGTGGTGGAGTGTGAATCCAGCCAGAAAAAAGCCGCAGAAGCCATCGGCACGTTGCTCCGCAACAGCCCGACCATCAGCGCGGTGATTTGCTATAACGACGTCATTGCGATGGGGGCGTGGTTCGGTTTGATCCGCGCAGGACGCCAGAGTGGTGAGGGCGGGGTAGAAACGTTCTTCGGCCATCAGGTGGCGCTGGGGGCGTTTGCGGATGTCGGTGAAAATGCGTTAGACGATCTCCCCATCGTCTGGGCGACGACGCCGGCTCGTGAAATGGGGTACACCCTGGCAGACAGGATCATGCAGCGCATTGAAAATACGGACGTGCAGGCCGGGCATCAGATAGTGGCTGCGCGGTTAGTGACGGTGAAGTAAACGCTTTGCTTGCACGGGCCTACAACGGCTCAGGATCGTAGCCCGGGCAAGCGTCAGCGCCACCCGGCAATAAAAAACCCCTCATGCGAGGGGTTTTTCGTTTACTGCTGCGGTACTGCTGGCGGCGCTGCCGGTTCAGCCGGTTCCGGCATGCCCAGCGTCGGCATACCAAACATACCGACAAACTCTTCCAGCGGCATTTTGTCGCCGTTGAGCGTCACCTGACCATTAGCATATTGCAGGCTGGTGGAAATGGTGTTGTCTTCCACCTTCGTGATGCGGAACATCTGGCCCATCGCCGCCAGGCCTTTCACCTGTTGGTTCGCCAGTTTGCCTGCATCTTCTTCACCATACCCTTCAAGTTTCGCAATCTGGGTCATGAACTCGGTTGCCATATCCATCGGGATGGTCAGCTTGCTGTCGAGCGATTTCACGCTGCGGTCAACTTCCTGCGCCAGGGTCTGCGGTTCGCCGGTCGCGGCGGCCGGATCCTTCAGGAACAGCGACAGGTTGAAGTTGGTTTCGCCTTTGCCGTTTTTCCAGCTCAGTGGCGCAACGGTAATCACCGGCTCGCCCTTCAGCAGGATCGGCAGGTTATTAAACAGCACCGTCATCGCCTGTTGCTGGTACGCCTGCGGGTTCTGTTGCAGGGCGGCATCGGTCAGCAGAGCCTGGCTCTCTTTGCTGTATTTCTGACTGAATTCGTGCCACGCCTGGCCGTCAATGTTGCCGATTTTCAGCGACAGCTTACCGGTACCCAGATCCTGATTCTGTACTTTCAGGCTTTTCAGGCTGTAATCCAGCTGGGTATTGATGCTTTTACCGTCTTTGGACACGTCCGACTTGCCGTCCAGATCCATGCCTTCCAGCACCGCCATCTCTTTGCCTTCGATCGCAATGGCAATCTTATCGAGGCTCAGTTTCTGGTCGCCGATACGCTCATCAAAATCGGTCATACGGCTATTGCCGCTGGCTTTCAGATTGTTGAAGGTAAGCTGCACCTTCTGGTTATATTCATTGACTGAATTCACCAGGCCGCTGGCGGCATCGCCGGTCAGGGAGACATTCTTGCCGTCGCGATCGGCATCAAGCTGGAAATTACCGCCGCTGAAAGCGACTTTATCGGTGCCTTGTTCGTAATTCAGGGCTTTCAGGTCGATGTCGGAATGCGTATCACCGGCATAGCTGATGCGGGTATTGATCTCAAACGGCGACTCATTTTTCGCCATATCGAAGATCGGCTTCGTCACCTCGTTATTCACCAGTACGGTCCTGGCGGATGCCATAGAGGGGATCAGGTTAAACTTTTTCAACTGCGCCAACGGGAACGGACCGTGGCTGACCACTTCATCCAGCACCACGCTCTGGCCCGGTTTCAGCCAGGCGTTCTGATTACCCGCAACCGGCTTCACCACCACCTGCATATGGCTGGTAAACACGCCACGCTGGTAGTTCTGGTAGCTCAGCTCCAGACCTGCTTCAGGCGCGCTGCGCTTAATCTCGCTGTTTGCCTGCGCCATCATCTCTGCCAGACGGCTTTCCAGCTGTTTCCCGGTATACCAGGATGCACCCGTCCAGATCACGCCTAAAGCAACAATCACTCCTACCGCTACGACCGATTTTTTCATTGCGATTATCCCTAAAATGAAACCAGGCGGTTAAAACCGCCTGGTGTTACAACGCCTGTTACTAGCTTAGCAAGAGTTGTTAAAAAATTCAGTAAGTCCCTAAAGCTTATTAAAAACACGCGCCAGGCGACCGGTGCCGCTCACCCGGACAGGCGACTCGTTTGCCGCGACAAAGGCGGATTCACCCGGTTTAAGCACCAGACGCTCGCTATCTTTGTGCAACGTCGCTTCGCCTTCCACACAGAACAGGATCGCGGCGCTCTCCTGTGCAATGGCGGTTTCGTCTGCGCTGAGGTCGTGCAGCGAGAAGGCAAAATCGTCAACCGGAATCGGGAAGTCCAGCTCTGCGCCGTTTTTCACCGGCTGCGTAAGCAGCTCCGCAGCAGGTTTCGCCACGAACTTCACGTTGGCAACCAGCTCAGGGATGTCGATGTATTTTGGCGTCAGGCCCGCGCGCAGTACGTTATCGGAGTTAGCCATCACCTCCAGCGCCACGCCGTTCAGGTAGGCGTGCGGTGTTTCAGCGAACAGGAACATCGCTTCGCCCGGGTTGAGCTTCACCACGTTCAGCAGCAGCGGAGAGAAAAGGCCGCTGTCGTCCGGATAAAACGCGGAAATTACGCGAATGGTGTCCCATGGCTCACCCTGCTGGCTGTTCAGCGCGGCTTTCAGCACCGCCAGCGCGTGGGATTTTTCCTCGCCCTGCATATTCAGCAGGCTGGCAAACAGTTCGCTCAAGGCCTCTGCGTTCGGGTTTTCCAGGAAGTGGGCGATCGCGTTGTGAGCCCCGGCGACCGGTTGCAGCAGGGAGATGATCTCGGAAAACTCGCGGAAGGCATTCATCGCCAGGAAAGGGGTAAGGGCGAAAACCAGTTCCGGCTTGTGGTTAGGATCTTTGTAGTTACGCTCTGCGGCGTCTAACGGAATACCGGCGGCATTTTCTTTGGCAAAGCCCAGCTCAGAGGCTTTTTTGTTCGGGTGGACCTGAATAGAGAGCGGCTGGTCGGCGCACAATACCTTGAACAGAAACGGCAGCTCACCAAAACGATTCGCCACTTTATCGCCGAGCAGTGCGGCTTTGTCGGCGTCGATGACGTCACGCAGGCTGCGAACCTGGCCGCTGGCATCTTCAATTTTTGAGCTGCTCTTCGGGTGCGCGCCCATCCACAGCTCTGCCATCGGCAGGTTGTCCGGGTTGGCGATACCGTAGAGATCCGTTAACGCAGTTTTACTTCCCCAGGCGTAGTTTTGCACTGAGTTGATGAGTTTTTGCATTATCAAGCCCTGATTCATATGTGGAATTAACTCCGCGTATTAAAGCAATAAACCGAATGGAAGTAACCTGCGGATGTAAAAAGTCGTACTAGTCTCAGTTTTTGTTAAAAAATTGTGTAGGATAAGCTGACTCGCTTTTAAGCCGGGCAGCGGAACATCTGCCCTGAATAAACAGACCGAAGCAGTAAGTGAGAGAACAATGTCGAATAAACCCTTCCATTATCAGGATCCTTTCCCCCTCAGTCAGGATCAGACCGAGTATTACCTGTTAACCCGCGATTACGTTTCTGTCTCTGAGTTTGAAGGGCAGGAGATCCTCAAAGTTGACCCGCAGGCGCTGACGCTGCTGGCGCAGCAAGCCTTCCACGATGCTTCCTTTATGCTCCGTCCGGCGCATCAGCAGCAGGTTGCCGATATTCTGAGCGACCCGGAAGCCAGCGAGAACGACAAATACGTCGCGCTGCAATTCCTGCGTAACTCTGATATCGCGGCGAAAGGTATTCTGCCGACCTGCCAGGACACCGGCACGGCGATTATCACCGGTAAAAAAGGCCAGCGCGTCTGGACCGGCGGCGGTGACGAAGCGGCGCTGGCGCGCGGCGTTTACAACACCTACACCGAAGACAACCTGCGCTATTCGCAAAACGCGGCGCTGGATATGTATAAAGAGGTGAACACCGGCACCAACCTGCCTGCGCAGATTGACCTCTACAGCGTCGACGGTGACGAGTACAAATTCCTCTGCATCGCCAAAGGCGGCGGTTCAGCCAACAAAACCTATCTTTACCAGGAAACCAAAGCGCTGCTTACCCCGGGCAAGCTGAAGAATTATCTGGTCGAGAAGATGCGCACCCTCGGCACCGCGGCCTGCCCGCCGTACCATATCGCGTTTGTGATTGGCGGTACGTCTGCTGAAAGCACGCTGAAAACCGTTAAGCTGGCCTCAACCAAATACTACGATGGCCTGCCAACGGAAGGTAACGAACATGGTCAGGCGTTCCGGGACGTGCAGCTTGAGCAGGAACTGCTGGCCGAAGCGCAGAATCTGGGCCTGGGCGCGCAGTTTGGCGGCAAATACTTCGCGCATGACATTCGCGTGATCCGCCTGCCGCGCCACGGTGCTTCCTGTCCGGTGGGGATGGGCGTTTCCTGTTCAGCGGACCGTAACATCAAAGCTAAGATCAACCGCGACGGCATCTGGATCGAAAAGCTGGAGAACAACCCGGGCAAATACATCCCTGAAGAACTGCGTAAAGCGGGCGAGGGGGAAGCGGTTCGCGTTGACCTGAATCGTCCGATGAAAGAGATCCTCGCGCAGCTTTCGCAGTATCCGGTTTCAACGCGCCTTTCCCTGAACGGGACGATTATCGTGGGCCGCGACATCGCCCATGCGAAGCTGAAAGAGCGCTTGGACAACGGCGAAGGGCTGCCGCAGTACATTAAAGATCACCCGATCTACTACGCTGGCCCGGCAAAAACGCCTGATGGATATGCTTCCGGCTCGTTAGGCCCAACCACGGCGGGCCGTATGGACTCCTACGTCGACCAGTTGCAGGCCAACGGCGGCAGCATGATCATGCTGGCGAAAGGCAACCGCAGCCAGCAGGTGACGGACGCGTGCCACAAGCATGGCGGCTTCTACCTCGGCAGCATCGGTGGCCCGGCGGCGGTGCTGGCGCAGGGCAGTATCAAGAGCCTGGAGTGCGTGGAGTACCCGGAACTGGGTATGGAAGCGATCTGGAAAATTGAAGTGGAAGACTTCCCTGCGTTCATCCTCGTGGATGACAAAGGTAACGACTTCTTCAAACAGATCCAGTCTTCCCAGTGTTCGGCGTGTGTGAAGTAAGTCTGTAAATTGCCGGGTGGCGCTGACGCTTACCCGGCCTGCATTCTCGCAGGTCGGGTAAGGCGCAGCCGCCACCCGACATCAAAAAGAGCGCACAAAGCGCCATAACGTTTCTCAGAAGTCATCAATACTTATCTCTTAAGCATGTGAGCAATCCCATCTTTGTTATCAAGGAGTAAGTAATGACAATGCATCGCCGCGAGAAAGACTCCATGGGCGCCATCGACGTCCCGGCCGACAAGCTATGGGGCGCACAAACCCAGTGTTCGCTGGATCATTTCCGCATTTCTACAGAGAAAATGCCCGTCTCGCTAATCCAGGCGCTGGCGTTGACCAAACGCGCTGCCGCCAAAGTCAATCAGGATCTGGGCCTGCTGGATGCCGATAAAGCCACCGCCATCATCAATGCCGCCGACGAAGTGCTGGCGGGCAAACATCCCGACGAATTCCCCCTTGCCATCTGGCAGACCGGCTCAGGCACCCAGAGCAACATGAACATGAACGAGGTGCTGGCGAACCGTGCAAGCGAGCTGCTTGGCGGCGTGCGCGGCATGGAGCGCAAGATCCACCCGAACGATGACGTGAACAAAAGCCAGAGTTCCAACGACGTGTTCCCGACGGCCATGCACGTGGCGGCCGTCATCGCTATCCGCGAGCAGCTTATCCCGCAGCTCAACGTGCTTAAATCTACGCTTAACGAGAAAGCGCAGGCCTTCCGCGACATCGTTAAAATTGGTCGTACGCACCTTCAGGACGCCACACCGCTGACGCTCGGCCAGGAGATCTCCGGCTGGGTGGCAATGCTGGAGCACAACCTTAAGCATATCGACAATAGCCTGCCGCATCTGGCGGAGCTGGCGCTCGGCGGGACGGCGGTAGGCACTGGCTTAAACACCCATCCCGAGTACGCGGTGCGCGTGGCCGAAGAGCTGGCGAAGATCACCGGGCAGCCGTTTGTTACCGCGCCGAATAAATTCGAAGCGCTGGCGACCTGTGATGCCCTGGTGCATACCCATGGCGCGCTGAAAGGGCTGGCGGCCTCGCTGATGAAAATTGCCAACGATGTGCGCTGGCTGGCCTCCGGCCCGCGCTGCGGCATCGGCGAAATCAGCATTCCGGAAAACGAGCCGGGCAGCTCCATTATGCCGGGTAAAGTGAACCCGACTCAGTGCGAAGCCATGACCATGCTGTGCTGTCAGGTGATGGGTAATGACGTGGCGGTTAACATGGGCGGCGCGTCGGGTAACTTCGAGCTTAACGTCTATCGCCCGATGGTGATCCACAACGTACTGCAATCGATTCGTCTGCTGGCCGATGGCATGGAGAGCTTTAACGAGCACTGCGCGGTGGGCATTGAGCCTAATCGCGAGCGAATCAGCCAGCTGCTGAATGAGTCTCTGATGCTGGTAACGGCGCTGAATACCCATATTGGTTATGACAAAGCGGCCGAAATCGCTAAAAAAGCGCACAAAGAGGGGCTTACCCTGAAAGCCTCTGCGCTGGCGCTGGGCTACCTGACGGACGCCGAGTTTGATGCCTGGGTCCGCCCGGAAGCGATGGTGGGCAGCCTCAGGTAATCACTGCGCCACATACAGGTGCAGCCGCGGAATAATCAGCTGTAGCGGCTGCGCCTGGGGTTTATAGCGATGCTGAACGTTTTCAGCATCGTAGTTCAGCAGTTCCCCGATATCCGGCACCACCGCACCCTGATCGGCATCATAGAGCGCAATCAGCGGCGTCGGGCAGGCGTATTGCACCTGCTTTTGTTGCCCGGCGTACCAGACGCGGGCGATAGGCTGCACCTTCACCGGACGCTTTATTTTAAGACGGGTATCAGCTGGCAGGGAGGCAATGCTGTGGTATTCCTGCTCCAGCCGTTCAATCCACTGTTCCCGCGACCACGGGGCGACCGTTCGCGGCGATTTCAGGCTTTTCTCCAGCTGAGCCAGGATCTCATCGCGCGTGAAATTTTTAATGATGTGCTTGTTGGCCCAGCCGAAGCGCAGCGTGGCGGGGTGGCGCAGTACCGTCAGCGTGCGGTAAGCATTCAGGGTGATCAGCCCCGGAAGCTGGCGATGCACCCATTCAAAACGGGCAGCCGGCGCCAGCCCGGACTCAACGGTTACAATCTTCTCGAAGGCGGCTTTCAGGGTATTGATATGCGTAATCTGCGCCTCAATTCCTTCACGCGTTGCGGCATCCGTTTGCAGACAGATGACGCCGGGCAGGCGAACGGCGGCCTTACTGCTGCGATTTTCGGACTGCTGCTGGATGAAAAGGCGACGATAGTGCTGCAACGTCAGTTCCAGCGCTGCCTTGCCAATATGCTGCGTCACCTCAATGGTGTTCAGCGGGTCGTGCTCGGCGCCTTTCGCTACCTCGGGCAGGGAAAAGACGCGGGCGGCCAGCAGTCGGCAGTCCTGAAGTTGCCCCGTCAGGGTCAGTAACGCCTGCTCTATTTCCCGAAATGTGGTGTTAAGCCTTTCAATGAGATCGTAAGTTGCCATGGTAGCCCCTAATTAGTTACAACATACTACTGATATAGCACAACACGCCGGGTCAGGCCAGCGTGCGGTTTAGGTCAGGCAGGTACGGGAAGGGGAATATTGTGATAGATCGGCCAGCTAAAGACGAAACGGGCCCCACCCAGCTCGCTCGCTTCGCAGCGAACCGTACCACCCATCGCCTGGGCAATAGAACGGACAATAGCCAGCCCCAGACCACAGCCGCCGGTAGCCCGATCGCGGCTGGGATCGAGGCGCACAAACGGCTCGAAAACTTTTTCACGCTCCGCCGGCTCAATGCCGGGGCCATCGTCTTCTACACACAGAATCGCCTGGCTTCCCTGCAAATCTAAACCTATGCGCAGCGTCGTTTCGCTGTAGCGCATGGCGTTGTTCATCAGATTATCCAGCACGCGTTCCATCAGGCGCATGTCCAGTGCGCCGTACGCGCCGGGGGTAATGGCTGCCAGCAGTTTTCGCTGAGGGTTAACGCTCTGCACATCGTTAATATGCGTCTGTAGCCAGACGGGGAGATCCGGTGTACTGAGGTGCAACTCCGTCTGAGGCCGATCGAGGCGGGCATAGGTCAGCAGCTCTTCAATCAGCGCTTCAAGCTGGCCAATATCCCGATTGAGCGCCTGCGATTCCGCCCCGGTGAGGTTCTCGCTCATCTCCAGGCGATAACGTAGGCGTACCAGCGGCGTGCGCAGTTCATGCGCAATGCCGTCGATCAGCTGCTTCTTGCTGGCAATCAGGGCGTTGATATTATCGGCCATCTGGTTGAAGGCAATACCGAGACGGTCAAAACTGGAACCGCTGTCGAAATGGATGCGTTCAGTTAAATGACCCTCGCCAAAACGCTGTGCGGCGGATTCCAGTTTCAGCATGTCCTGCCAGTGCGGTCGCATCCAGATGAACACAGGGAAAGCGAGCGAGATGGCAATAAAGCCCAGCAGGGCGAGATCCAGCAGGCGCATCTGGTGCAGGTAATAGAGATAGGGCACCGGCCCGACGGCAAGGACATAATGGCTGCGTGGAATACGCTGAATGAAGGTATATTTCTCGTCCAGTGCGACGATGTCTCCGTCGCGCAGACGCTGCATCGCAGGCGGCGCCAAATCAAAATCCTTCATGGGTTCGATACGCAGATCAAACGACAGATTCAGATCCAGCTCTTTTAACGTGCGCGCCCAGTCATGAGGAGGAATTTCTCGCAGCTCGCTACGCATCAGGTAGAGCGAGCTTTTCATCAGATCGTCCAGGGATTGCCTGCCCGCGCGCTCTGCGGTGAATTTGTAGACCAGCCCGACCAGCATGGTCATCACCAGAAAGCAGACAAACAGCAGGAGATAAAACTGCACAAACAGCTTTTTCATTGGATAGCACCGCTAAATCAATCAATTAAGAACCTGGCTTTACTTCGTCAGCCCTGCGTGGACAACCATATCACCACAGGAGCGAAGAAGGTTGATGATACACTTTCTTCGAAAACAGAGGGAGCAAAGTGAATAGCACGATTATGCGGAATAGTTACATTTAAAGAGCAATGTTGTAAAAAAGCCTGCATTAAGCAGGCAATAATAATGATGGAGAGTATTTTTTATCATTCTGAGTGAAATAAATGCTGTGTTATAAACCGGACGCGTGTCAGAAAATATTATAAATATTGTTTGGCAACATCAGATATGTCCTGAGAGGTAAGTTCTCTGTCTGAAGCAACATAGAGAGAATCATGATCGCCGGTCAACGATGGAAAGCTTGCAGTCATGATCTGAAGATTAATTTCTTCGCCATTCGGATAAGTCTGGCGTACAGACGTTATGCCCTTAAGCACGATAATGACTTTGCTGGGATTGGCATTAAAAAAAACGATCACCTTTTTCATATATCACTCTGCATCTCTTTGTGATTGGGCAAGGTATGAATGTTCCAGAAGTGAGACTACCTTCCATTTTTTGCGCGCTTTGGGAAATAAAAGCAAGCAATATCCTGCCTTAACGTGTATGGTGGCACTCCTTTTCATTCAGGAGCAGCCTATGTCGGGACGTAAAAACTCGCAACTCCGTCGCAATTATTTAGTCAAATGTTCATGTCCAAACTGCGCTAAAGAGTCAGAGCACAGTTTCACTCGCATACAAAAGGGGGCCCAACTTGTCTGTCCCTACTGTAGCGCTTTGTTTAAATCCTCCCAGCGTCTCTGAAGAAATACGTATACAATAAGTGGAAGAGATGATGCTTTTGAGATCGCCTGACCTCATTAACAAGGCCCGGTCTGGTCAGGGAAAACTATCATCGTTATCGCAGGTCCTTGTTAATATCATTTATCGCAAAGCGTTACATTCGCAGCAGCAGGGCCTTTATCGCCGCTTACGATGATAAATTCGACTTTCTGACCTTCAAAAAGTGTTTTGAAGTTCTCTCCCTGAAGGGCAGAGAAATGCACGAAAACATCTTTGCTGCCATCTACAGGGGAGATAAAACCAAAGCCTTTATCTTCCTTAAACCACTTAACCAGACCTAAAATTTTTGATGACATAAAGACCCCATTTGAACATTTTCGAAGTGATAGAAAAGCTAATAAACATATAATGCTAAGGTATGGACTCAAAAGGAGGGGATATCAGCGATAGCGCCTGGTTATGAGAATTGTCATGCAAGGTGTCAAACTATTATTGGATCGGACTAACGAGACCATTAATGCACGGGCAGGGTTAATTAGCAATTTTTATTTTGGCCTTCCGGATGGCTTTCTTAAAAGTGCACGATAAAAATTAATTTCGTACACGAAGCCAGAGTTGCCAGGCGTGACTACAGCCCAAATGTCCCTACAGGAGCATTTGGGCTGTAGTCACGGAGATTTATCCGGACAAAGGCAGCGCAGCAGAAATATTAATTATCATGAACTCAATATTTCCGATTTTCGCTAATGTCTGGATTTACCTGTGCTGACAATCAGTGGGTTGGTGGCAAACCCATGCGGGCATTTCCGCGCGTTGCAATGCACCGCGTATGTGCATATCTCCTCTTGCTGGTTTCGATTGTATGGGCAGGCCATCTTGTTTTTAATTTCACTCCACAACATTTCGTTGTAAGGGGATATGTTGTATATCGATATAGGCTTGAAAACACCATTAATGAAGACGCCATTTTTTGTCGGATATATCCTGTCGCCGGGGTACAAATAGACATCGCTTTCATACCAAATGATGAGTTTCAAGAACTTGAGTCCCAAGATGCTTGAATAAACGATTCCCGTGTTAGGACAAATTACCGAGCTAATGACTCTCCATGACATTGCTATACCTCTTTCATTAAATAATTGAGAGAGTATAAGGTTTAGCATGAGAATTAGATTTCTGCAAACGCGTAAGCCATTGAAAAAGATCGATATTATTTATATGGTTGCCATTATCCCCTTTGTTTTCATAAGGATAAGATAATGATTAAGTCAATTGTAAAGATTATTTTTAGCTCAATGTGCATTTAAGTGACGGATTTTTGATCGATGATAGTGCCCGATCTGCTGAATATATATTGTACTATAGCAATCAAATACATTAGGACTACTTTTGTTTAGGCGAAAAATGCCCATCAAAATAGAACTGGAGAGAGGAAGCAGACCAGGGGATATTTCATAACTGACGATGCATATAATCGATAACTTTCGACGAATACCGATAACAATTCCGATGCATCGTGAGTTATTTTTCGAATATTCCTGTTTGCACCTTTTTCAGGTTTCCCAGGCGTGCGGTGCAAACAGATAGCCCTTATTGCGTACGGTTTTAATGCGGTAAGGTTCCGTGGCGTTATCCAGCAGTTTTTTACGCAGACGCGAAATCGCCACATCAACGCTACGATCCATTCCGTCGTAACTTACGCCGCGCAGATTTTTCAGCAATGCATCCCGGTCCATAATTTGCCCGGCATGGGTTGCCAGCTCCCACAGCAGGTCAAAATCTGCGGTTGAGAGCGCAATCAACTCTCCGGAAAGCATAACCTGTCGGTTGACCGGATCGATAGAAAGCGTGCCGAAGCGCATCGCTTTATGCGGCGTTAAAGACGGGGCAGGCGCTTCACGCTCAGCGCTGGCACGCTGACGCAGATGCAGGCGCAAACGGGCAAGCAGAACCGCCGGCGGCGTGGTTTTCAGGATGTAGTCATTCGCACCCATCTCAAGCGACAGAATATGGTTCATATCGCTGTCGAGAGAGGTCAGCAGCACGATCGGGCCGTCCCACTTCGTGCGCAGATCCCGGCAGAGCGTCATACCATCTTTCCCGGGCAGCATGATGTCCAGCAACACCAGGTCCGGATTTTCGCGGGTGACGACGTCTTCAGCGCGATCGCCACGAGGCTCGACAACCACTTCCATATCATGTTTACCCAGATAAGCGGCGATCAATTGTCCCACTTCGGGTTCATCTTCAACATAAACAATCTTATTCATACAACGTCTGTCATCGCGAAAAACGTCAACATACACCGCGCAACCTTAACCTTCCATTAATCTTTCAAAATTAGCCGGAGTTCCGTTATCCTGCACGGGAATGTTATTTGATTGTTAAGGGAAAAGAATGGGGCTGGTGATAAAAGCCGCGCTGGGTGCGCTGGTCGTGCTGCTGATTGGGGTGCTGGCTAAAACGAAGAACTACTACATTGCCGGGCTGATCCCGTTGTTTCCCACCTTTGCGCTAATCGCGCATTATATTGTGGCCTCTGAGCGGGGTATTGAGGCGCTGCGCGCCACCATTGTGTTCGGGATGTGGTCGATCATCCCGTATTTTATCTATCTGCTGTCGCTGTGGTACTTCACCGGTTTTCTGCATTTGCCCCTGGCGCTGGGCGGGGCGGTGGTCTGCTGGAGCCTCAGCGCCTGGGTGCTCATCTTCTTCTGGAGCCGCTTTCACTAGCGCAGCGGGCGGCCACCGTCCACGGCAAACGTTCGGCCCGTGACGTAACAGCTGGTCAGCAGATAATCGACCAGGTCGATCACCTCTTTCTCGCCGGGCGCAATTTTCATCAACGACTTGTTGAGCGCCTGCTGACGATACTCGGCATCATCGCCTTCGTTAAATAAAATCATCGCCGGAGCAATCGCGTTGACCTTTACCTCGGGCGCCAGCTTGCGCGCGAACGAGCGGGTCATATTATCCAGCGCGGCTTTGCTGGCGGCGTAGGCGATGTGTTTGTCGCTTCCTCGCTCTACCACGTAATCGGTGAAATGGATAATGTCGCCTGCGGCATGGCCGTGTCCGCGCAGCAGATCCTGTAGGGCGTGGTTGAGCAGATAAGGCGCATTAACGTGGATCTGCATCATGCAGGCGAGCGTTTCGCTGAGCGAATGTCCTGCTTTTTCGGGAAGCCAGGTACTGGCGTTGTGAATAACCGCCCGCAGCCCGTGGGTGGTCGATTTCACTTTGTCCGCGAAGGCGAGAATACCTTCATCCGTGGAGAAATCCGCCTGAATGCAGACTGCTCCGGCATTTCGTAGCCCTTCAATGGAGGGATATTCCGTGCGGTAACTGACGATAACCGGATGGCGAAGGTTGAGAAAGTGATGGGCGAGGGCGAGGCCGATGCGACGGCCTGCGCCAGTGATCAATATTGGGCGTTGCTGCGTGTGTCCCATCGTAATCTCCTTTTCAGTTCAACAATGGGACAGGCGACGCTATCCCATTAACATCCACGTTGCCGGTACGGCAGCGACTAACAGCAAACCTATCAACGCCATTTCGCGGCGCTTAAGGGCATTATCAAGCTGATGCGTACGGCGAGCGTAGATAAACACCAGCAGGCCTGGGGCGTAGAGCACCACGGACAGCAGCAGATGCATCGGGCCGGAAGCATACAACAACCATAGACCGTAAATACAGGCGCCGACGCCTACCGCATAGTGTGCCGGGCGGGTCGCAATTTTTAACAGATATGCGCCCACTAAGAAATAGGGTACCAGAATCATCTCGGAGGCGATGGTCAGCAGCGTGTTATAGTCCGATCCTGTGAGCCAGATCAGCACCAGACAGACCTGCACGCTGATGTTGGTCAGCCACAGAGAGGCCGATGGCGCACTGTTTTTGTTCTGACGGGCAAACAGGCGCGGGAACGCTTTATGCGTGGCGGCCAGGAACGGGACTTCCGCTGCCATAATGGTCCAGCTCAGATAGGCGCCGCAAACGGAGACAATCAGACCCGCTGCGATAATCACGTCCCCCCAGGGACCCAACATTTTCACCATCAGCCCGGCCATGGACGGGTTACGCATTTCCGCCAGTTCAGGGCGGGCCACCACGCCGAGCGACAGCAGCGTCACCAGCAAATAAACGCCCAGCGCCGCCAGTACGGCCAGCAGCGTGGCGCGTCCCACGTCGCGCTTGTTACGCGCGCGGGCAGAGACCACGACGGCACCTTCAACGCCGATGAACACCCACAGGGTGATCAGCATGGTATTTTTCACCTGTTCCCAGACGGGAACGCCCAGCGCAATGCCGCTGAAATCGAGCGTAAAGACATCGAGACGGAAGGCGAGGAAGGCCAGCACGACGAACAGGCCAAGCGGCACCAGCTTGGCCAGCGTCGCCACCAGGTTAATGCTGGCCGCGGTCTGGACGCCGCGCAAAATCAGCCAGTGAACAATCCACAGCAGCACCGAGGCGCCGACGATAGACTGCCAGGTATTGCCGTCGCCAAACAGGCGCAGTTCGGGCGTGTCGGTAAAGAAGCTGAGCGCCGAGAAGACGATAACCAGATAGGAGACGTTGGCGATCACCGCGCACAGCCAGTAACCCCAGGCGGAGCAGAAGCCGATCAGCTCGCCGAAACCTTCCCGGGCGTAAGTGAATATTCCGCCGTCCAGATCCGGTCGGATACGGGTCAGCAGCAGCATGGCGAACGCCAGCAGCAAAATCCCGACACCGGTAATGCCCCAGCCAATCAGTAATGCGGCCGGGCTGGCGACGGCCGCCATGTTCTGCGGCAAACTGAATACGCCCGCGCCCAGCATTGAGCTCAATACAAGTGCAGTTAAAGCACTCAGGCCAAGTTTCTTTTCCATTGGCTTCCTGTTATGAAAAGTCCAAATCCAGAATAATTATTTCGCTAAGGCGCATAAAAATGGTGGATCACGCTAAGGCGCGGGATTTTACGGAGTGTGAAGGATGCATGCAATGACGTGTGGCAGAAATCAGAAAAAAAGTAACAAAAAAGGCGGCACTGCGCCGCCTTTATGAAACCGTTTTGTTACTTGTACAGATCGGCGCTGATGGTCAGGTTGTTACCACGTTCCTGCCACTGGCGGGTGATGTGGTAATACTTCGCGCCTTTCTTCGCAGCACGCTTCGCCACCTGATAGGAGATTTCCGTCATGTTGCCATAGTTGCCCGTAAACTTGATGCTGTCGAACGGCACCATCTGCGCGGCAGTGGCTTTGTTCAGCTCTTCAATTTTCGTGCCGTCTGGTAACGTAACGGTATAACGACCGCCTTTAGTGGATTGGGTTTCAAAGAAACGACCCACTTCAGCGCTTGGTGCCGCAGACGTTGCTACGCCCGGGATTTCCACTTTCTTCGCTTCTTCACCGCCTTTCGCTAACGCGGCACGACCCGCATCTGAATCCGCTGGAATGGCATCCGGGCTTTGCACGACGCGTTTTTTCGCATCTTGCTTATAGATGAAGGCGGTAATGCGCTGGTTTCCGCCCTGGTTGGCATCAACCTGACGCACGATATAGAACGCGTAAGCGCCTTTTTCTCTCGCGGCTTTGGTGATGGCATCGTTAACTTCAGGCTGGCTGCGGTAGAAGCCCTGAACGGTCACGGTGTCATACGGTTCCAGCTGAACAGCCTGATCTTTCGGCAGTTCAACAATGCCGTTAATCACGCGGTTTTTCTGTTCATCTGCTTTTGGGGCATTCTCTTTGTACAGCGCAATCGTCACGCGCTGGTTGCCGCTGTTGCCCTGATCGGACTGGTCAACAACGTAAAACGAGGCAGCGCCGTTTTTATCGGCGGCTTTTGATGCAGCGGCGACGGCATCGCCAATTGAGTTATAGCGACCCACAATGACCGTATGGTCAAAAGGTTTTAACGCTGCCGCTTGCTCCGGCGTCAACTCTGTCGCGGCATTCGCAGACAGGGCGGTCGCGGAAAGAAGTGCGGACGCCAGGAGTGTGTTCTTAAGCTTCATAAAAATAATCCTTCGCCTTGCGCAAACCATGTACTGGTGTTGTTGTTAATTTGAGACGGTCCCGATTATGGCATTTAACACCCGTCGCTGTCTGCGGCATTTTTCACAGCCTGTGCTCACCAAAGGACCTGATTCGATAACATTTTGTGATATGTGGAAAAAACAGGCGTTTCACAAGCAAAACTGATTAAGCATATGACTTTTACAAGTTAATTTAATGTTAATGAGTTGTTCTTTTATGGCGCTATATCATGTTTTTACCGCTTCGCTTGCGCGATTTATCGGTCCTGAAGGCGAATTTAAGGTAAATATCTCTGTCAGTGACCCCGATCGCTTATTTTTCACAGATAAAGTAAGAAATAGTGTTTTCTGGCGGTAGATCACGGGCGCTATTTTCAGTAGGTTATAGAAAGTTTGTTACTGTTTTATTTTCCGGGGTTAATCATTCTCCGTCGTTATCTCGATGGTGAAAATTGATACAAACCGCGGGCAATTATCGACAAACCATCATCAAAAACCGATGGAAGGGAAAACTATGCGTATTGGGGTACCAAAAGAACGGTTAGCCAATGAAACCCGCGTAGCGGCAACACCAAAAACGGTGGAGCAACTGCTTAAACTGGGTTTTACCGTCGCGATTGAAAGCGGCGCGGGCAAACTGGCGAGTTTCGATGACGAGGTCTTTACTCAGGCTGGCGCGGACGTAGTGGACGGTGCTGAGGTCTGGCAATCACCCATCATTCTGAAGGTCAACGCACCGGAAGAGAGTGAAATTGAACTGTTGAACGCGGGCACGACGCTGGTGAGCTTTGTCTGGCCAGCCCAAAACCCGGAGCTGATGGAGAAGCTGGCAGCACGCGGTGTCACCGTGATGGCGATGGACTCCGTGCCGCGTATTTCGCGCGCGCAGTCTCTGGATGCGCTGAGCTCCATGGCGAACATTGCCGGCTATCGCGCCATTGTCGAAGCTGCGCATGAGTTTGGTCGCTTCTTTACCGGTCAGATTACGGCGGCAGGTAAAGTACCACCCGCGAAGGTGATGGTGATTGGTGCCGGTGTGGCAGGTCTTGCCGCTATCGGGGCCGCAAACAGCCTGGGCGCTATTGTTCGCGCGTTTGATACCCGGCCGGAAGTGAAGGAGCAGGTGCAGAGTATGGGCGCCGAATTCCTTGAGCTGGACTTCAAGGAAGAAGCGGGCAGCGGTGATGGTTACGCGAAGGTCATGTCTGAAGCCTTTATTAAGGCGGAAATGGCGCTCTTTGCGGCGCAGGCAAAAGAGGTGGACATCATTGTCACCACCGCGCTTATTCCGGGTAAACCGGCGCCGAAGCTGATCACCCGTGAGATGGTGGATTCCATGCAGCCGGGCAGCGTTATTGTCGATCTGGCGGCGCAAAACGGCGGTAACTGTGAGTATACCGTGCCAAACCAGGTCACGACGACCGCGAACGGCGTGAAGGTGATCGGTTATACCGACCTGCCAGGGCGTCTGCCAACCCAGTCCTCTCAGCTGTACGGCACGAACCTCGTTAACCTGCTGAAGCTGCTCTGCAAAGAGAAAGACGGCAACATTACCGTTGATTTTGATGATGTAGTGGTGCGTGGCGTTACCGTGGTGCGTGAAGGGGAAATCACCTGGCCTGCACCGCCGATTCAGGTTTCCGCTCAGCCTCAGGCTGCGCCGAAAGCGGTGCCAGAGCCCGCGGAGCCCGCAAAACCTGCGTCGCCGTGGCGCAAGTACGCCATCATGGCGCTGGTCATTATCCTGTTTGGCTGGCTGGCGGACGTCGCGCCAAAAGAGTTCCTTGGCCACTTCACCGTCTTCGCGCTCTCCTGCGTGGTGGGTTACTACGTCGTGTGGAACGTCTCCCATGCGCTGCATACCCCGCTGATGTCGGTCACCAATGCCATCTCCGGGATTATCGTGGTCGGGGCATTGCTGCAAATTGGTCATGGCGGCTGGATCAGCTTCCTGAGCTTCATCGCAGTGCTGATCGCCAGTATCAATATTTTCGGTGGTTTCACCGTGACTCAGCGCATGCTGAAAATGTTTCGTAAAGGCTAAGGGGTAGCATATGTCTGGAGGATTAGTTACAGCCGCATACATTGTTGCTGCAATCCTGTTTATTTTCAGTCTGGCGGGGCTTTCCAAACACGAAACGTCTCAGCAGGGAAATAACTTTGGTATCGCCGGGATGGCGATTGCGCTGATTGCCACCATCTTTGGGCCGGACACCGGCAACGTGGCGTGGATCCTGGTGGCGATGATCATCGGCGGCGCGATTGGTATTCGTCTGGCGAAACGCGTTGAAATGACCGAGATGCCGGAGCTGGTTGCCATTCTGCACAGCTTCGTGGGTCTGGCGGCGGTGCTGGTGGGCTTCAACAGCTACCTGTACCACGAACCGGGCCTGGAGCCGATTCTGGTGAACATCCACCTGACGGAAGTGTTCCTCGGCATCTTCATCGGTGCGGTAACCTTCACCGGGTCGATTGTGGCGTTCGGCAAGCTGCGCGGGAAGATCTCTTCCAAACCGCTGATGCTGCCTAACCGCCATAAGCTGAACCTGGCGGCGCTGGTCGTTTCCTTTGTGCTGCTGGTGGTCTTCGTGCGTACCGAAAGCGTAGGCTTGCAGGTGCTGGCGTTACTGGTGATGACCATCATCGCGCTGGCCTTCGGCTGGCATCTGGTGGCGTCTATCGGCGGGGCAGATATGCCGGTGGTGGTTTCCATGCTGAACTCCTACTCCGGTTGGGCGGCGGCGGCGGCAGGCTTTATGCTGAGCAACGACCTGCTGATTGTCACCGGTGCGCTGGTCGGTTCTTCCGGTGCGATCCTGTCTTACATCATGTGTAAGGCGATGAACCGTTCGTTTATCAGCGTCATCGCGGGTGGCTTCGGTTCTGACGGCTCATCAACCGGTTCTGATGAGGAAGTGGGTGAACACCGTGAAATCAGCGCGGAAGACACCGCAGAGATGCTGAAAAACTTGCATTCCGTCATCATCACCCCAGGCTATGGCATGGCGGTGGCGCAGGCGCAGTACCCGGTGGCGGAAATCACCGAGAAACTCCGCGCGCGCGGCATCAAGGTTCGCTTTGGTATTCACCCGGTGGCGGGGCGTCTGCCAGGCCACATGAACGTGCTGCTGGCGGAAGCGAAGGTGCCTTACGACATCGTGCTGGAAATGGACGAGATCAACGATGATTTCGCCGACACCGACACCGTGCTGGTGATTGGCGCCAACGACACTGTTAACCCGGCGGCGCAGGACGACCCGCGTAGTCCGATTGCGGGTATGCCTGTTCTGGAAGTGTGGAAGGCGCAGAACGTCATTGTCTTCAAACGCTCTATGAACACCGGCTATGCTGGCGTGCAGAACCCGCTGTTCTTTAAAGATAACACCCACATGCTGTTTGGCGACGCCAAGGCCAGCGTGGATGCGATCCTGAAAGCGCTGTAATTGCGCTTCATCCTGAAAAACCGCCCCCTGGGGCGGTTTTCTTATTTCTGCGGCCAGCTTTTCTCCTCTGTCTATACTTTACCCTTTGTGTAATACGAGGAGGTGTAATGCGATTTTTGTCCCGCTTCGACATCATCGAGCTGATGATGACGCCATCTTTCTGGATCGGCGTCGCCACGGTGGTCTTTGTGACTCTGCTGGTGTACTGGCTGCTGACGCGCCTGATCGCCTTCGTTAAGAAAGGGATCACCACCTGGGGCGACAAGCACCCCAGCACCAACCGGATGCGCTTTATCCTGACGGATATGCTTAACCGCACCAGCCGCGTCCTGCTTTTTATCGTGGCACTGTTATTCAGCCTGCGTTTCGTCGACTTACCGGATCATCTCTTTGGTACCGTGAGCCACGCCTGGTTCCTGGTCTTCGCTATCCAGGTGGCGCTGTGGATGGATCAGGGGGTGGTGTCGTGGCTTCGTCACGTCATGCTGGCGCCGGGAAGCCATAAAAACCCGGTGACGCTGGTGATCACGGGGCTTATCCTCCGTGCCATTGTCTGGTCAGTGATGCTGCTGTCTATTCTTGCTAACGCGGGCGTCAACATCACTGCTCTGGTTGCCAGCCTTGGGGTAGGGGGTATTGCAATCGCCCTCGCGGTGCAAACGATCCTGAGCGACGTATTTGCATCGCTTTCCATCGGTTTTGATAAGCCGTTCGAAATCGGCGATTTTGTGGTGTTTAACGATGTCGCCGGGACGGTAGAGCACATTGGCCTGAAAACCACCCGTATCCGCAGCCTGAGCGGGGAGCAGATTGTCTGCGGGAACGCCATCCTGCTGCAACAGACGCTGCATAACTACAAGCGGATGCAAACGCGCCGGATTGTTTTTACTTTCGGGGTCGCCAGCGACACGGCGCCGGAAAAACTGCGTTCAGTGGGTGAGATGGTCAAACAGATCATTACCGACGTCGGGGAAACGAAGTTTGACCGCGCCCATTTCCTGGGCTTCGATCGCGATCGCCTGACCTTCGAGGTGGTCCATATTGTTAATACGGCGGACTACAACAAGTACATGGATATTCAGCAGGAGATCAATATTCGTATTCTGGAGGGGCTGAACCAGCAGGAGATCAAGCTGGCGCTGCCGAGCATGGTTCTGCACGCGCCCTGGATGAATGCCGGCGACGAGGCACCGACGCAGCGGTTGAGCGAAGCGCAATAAAAAAAGCCCGCCGTTACCGGCGGGCTTTCATTTTGGGGTCAATCGTCTTCCTCATCGTCCAGCTCAACCGGCGTCTGATACTGATCCGGTTTGATGACCAGAAGATCGCAGCGCAGATGGTCGATCACCTGCTCGGCGGTATTTCCCAGGAACGCGGCAGAAATACCGGTCCGGCCAATGGTGCCCAGAACCACAATCCCGGCCTGCAAATGCTCCGCCAGATCCGGAATAACCTCTTCCGGTAACCCTTTTTCTACGTGCGTCATATTCTCATCGATACTGAATTTCTGGCGCAGCGCTTTCATGGCCAGCAGATGCTGACCGCGAATCGCGTCGTTATACACGCTCGGGTCAAATTCAGGCAGCTCGATGGCGATATTGATTGGCGTAACCGGATAGGCGCCCACCAGATGGACTTCGGTGTGGTTAACCTGGTCGGCAAGCTGAAGCGTCTCCTTCACCAGCTTCTCGTTCAGCGAATTGTGATAATCCTCTTCGCTGGCCAGATTCACCGCCACGACGGCTTTCCCGCCCTCAGGCCACGGCTGATCTTTCACCATCCATACCGGGCAAGGGCATTTGCGCAGCAGATGCCAGTCGGTCGGGGTGAAAATCACGGATTCCAGTTTGTCATGCTGGTGCGCCATTTTCAGCAGCAGGTCATGCCCACCGGCCACCACTTCCTGAATAATGGCTTCGAAAGGTCGGTTGTGCCAGACCACTTTGATATCAATCGGTACGCCCGCTTCCAGGTAATATTTCGCCTGCTCGCGGATCCACGCGGTACGCTGGCTGATCACTCCCTGACGCATAGCGGTGCGCTCGTCAGGCGACAGAAGGGTGGTCATCTCGTATGAGAAGTCATAAATCGGCAAAAAGGCTTTAATTTTGCCACCAATCCGTTGATGTAAATACACAGCACGTCGTAATGCCGGCTGATCGTCCTGATTAGGATCGATAGCTACCAGCATGTTTTGATACTTTGCCATACAGGTCTCCTTACTACTGTCACCACAGTCTGTAAGTAAAAGAGTAACCTATATATCTTGAATGAAACAGGGGGGAAGTTTTTGCCAGATCAATAATCATGAAAATTTATCGACCTGGCATAAGATATCCGGGAGAGTTATGCCACGTTACGTGAGTGACCCGCCAGAATGGCCAGCGCCTCACCGTTTTCGATGGTGATGTACTTACCTTTAACCGCCAGCATTCCGCTCTTCTGGAAGCGACCCAGCAGACGGCTGATGGTTTCCACGGTCAGGCCCAGATAGTTACCAATATCGCCGCGCGTCATGGTCAGACGGAATTCACGCGGGGAGAAGCCACGCTCCGCGAAACGGCGGGAGAGGTTATAGATAAAGGCGGCCAGACGCTCTTCGGCATTCTTTTTGGAAAGCAGCAGGATCATATCCTGATCGCCTTTAATCTCACCGCTCATCAGACGCATCATCTGCTGACGCAGGTTCGGCATCTTACCGGACAGATCGTCCAGCGTCTCAAACGGAATTTCGCAGACCATAGAGGTTTCCAGCGCCTGAGCAAAGCTCGGGTGATGGCCACTGCCGATGGCGTCAAAGCCGACTAAATCGCCTGCCAGATGGAAGCCGGTGATCTGCTCGTCGCCCTGTTCGGTAATGGTGTAGCTTTTGATGGTGCCAGAACGGATAGCATAGAGCGATTTCAGTTCGTCTCCCGCCTTAAACAGCGTCTGCCCTTTCTGAATAGGCTTTTTGCGCTCGATGATATTGTCAAGCTGATCGAGTTCATGCTCATTCAGAGTAAACGGGATACAGAGCTGGCTGATGCTGCAATCCTGGCAATGGATAGCACAACCGCCAGACTGAATGCGTCGTATAATTCGCTTTTCCGGGATCATAGGTTTGCTCAAGCCTTAATTGATATTGGTCAATTTTAACATCTTTTTGGTAAGGACGTAAGTCTGGCAAACCTCCAATAAAGACAAGAGACGGCAGCGTGTTGCCATCTCCTTGAAATTCCACAGAATGATTAAGGATTATGAACCTAACAGGAAGAAAATTAAGCACAAAAAGCCTGGGAATTACAGCAGAAAATACCCTTCGTGACGCAGCAGCCACTCTTTGCGCTGTACGCCCCCGGCATAGCCGGTGAGGGTGCCGTTGCGCCCGATCACGCGATGGCAAGGCACCACAATGCTGACGGGGTTAGAGCCATTTGCCGCACCGACCGCGCGCGCCGCGCCGGCACGGCCAAGCTGTTCTGCCAGCTGACCGTAGTGCATCACCTGCCCGCAGGGAATATTACGCAGCGCCTGCCACACCTCGCGCTGGAAAGGGGTGCCCGCCGTGGCGGTTGGCAGGGTATTAATAATGCTGAGATCGCCCTCGAAGTAGGCCGTCAGCTTATCGCTCAGCCCGCCAGGATTACGGGCAGTAATACGCTCGTAACCCTCGGCGCGATAATGGATGTTGAGCAGCTCTACCATCCGGTCGCTGTGCTCTTCCCATTCAACCGCGCGCAGATTGAACGCTTCATCCGCGATAACCCACAGCGGCCCCAGCGGCGTCGCAATCTTATCTTCGAGTAATCTCAGCATCAGTACTCCTTAGTTCAGCCTCGGGTAAACACCCGGTCCAATCGGCAGGCCGACAAGATACCACGCCACCAGCATCACCAGCCATACCCCTAAGAAGATAAGCGGATAGGGCAGAACCAGCGAATAGTAGGTACCCAGCTTAGCCTCCGGCCTGTAGCGTTGCAGGAAGCCTAAAACAGCGGAACGAAGGGTGACACGGGCGCCAGCGGGATCACCGAGGAATCGGCGACACGGAACAGGATCTGGGCGAACGCAGGATGGAAGCCGAGCATCATAAACATGGGGACAAAGATGGGCGCCAGAATCGACCAGATGGCCGACCCGCTGGCAATAAACATGCACAGCAGGGACGACAGCAGCGCCAGGCCGACAAACGCCGGAACACCGCTCAACCCCGCCGCCTCCAGCGCGTCCGTCAGGCTCACGGCCATAAACTTGCCCATGTTGCTCCAGTTAAACATGGCGACAAACTGCGCCAGCGGGAACACCATCACGATAAAACCCGCCATCTCCTTCATCGGCTCGATCATCAGGTGCGGCAGATCTCCCTGACGGCGGATTTTGCCGGTGGCGATGCCGAACGCGAGCGAAACGACGAAGAAGAAGAGAATTATCAGCGGCACAATGCCCTGAATAAACGGCGAGGGCAGTACGGTGTGTTTGATCGGATCGCGCAGCACGCCATTCTCCGGCACCACCATCAGCGCCACCACCGCAATGAACGCCAGCGAGACGATCCCGGCTACGCGCAGGCCGAACTGCTGCTCTTTGCTCAGCGTCTCCAGCTTTTCATCGCTCCGGCCTTCCCATTTACCCAGGCGCGGCTCAATGATCTTATCGGTAATCAGCCCCCCGACAATTGTCAGGACAATCACCGAACTGGCCATAAAGTACCAGTTGTCGATCACGCTGACGTGCATAGTCGCATCGATGGTGCTGGCTGCCTCTGTGCTGATGCCGGAGAGCAGCACATCGGTGGTCACGATCAGCAGGTTAGCGGTAAACCCACAGCCGACGCCCGCAATCGCCGACAGCAGGCCCGCAACAGGATGACGGCCAACGGCGAGGAAAATCAGCGCCCCCATCGGCGGCATGATCACCAGCGCCGCGTCGGACGAGATATGGCTGAAGAAGGCAATAAACAGCACCATATAGCTGGCATAACGCGCGCTGACGTGCGAGGCCATTTTCACCATCAGCGCAGGTAGCAGACCCACGCGTTCGGCCAGTCCCGCGCCTAACACCAGCGCCAGGATGGCGCCCAGCGGCGCAAAACCGCTGAAGTTTTTAATCACGTTCGGCAAAAACCAGTGCAACCCTTCAACGCTGAGCAGGTTTTTCACTGCCACCATGCTGCCGTCGGCCGGGCTGCGCACGCTCACCTCAAAGGCGGACAGCACGGCCGTCGCGGCCATCAGGATGACAATTAAATAGATAAAAAGCAGGAAAGGGTGCGGCACTTTATTGCCGATCCTTTCAACCCAGCCATAGAGCTTACCGGATGGGGAATGCGAAGGTATGGAAGACATACTCATGGGCGTTCCTCGGGACTGTTGTTGTGTTGTGTTTTTTTATTTTAAAGGTGACGGTGTCACGCCCTGCGGGATCGGACACTCGTACGGTTTTTCTGTTATGTGTTGTTCGAACTCTTCCCGGCATTTTCGCAGCAGGTCGGCATCCTGAAGCAGATGCAGCGCGGTCGCGCCCATCACTTTTCCGGCCAGCAACATGCCTTTGTGGGCAATTGAGGTACGCCCCTGCGCCACTAATTGCCAGGTATGCAGCGGGGTGCCCACGGTAAAACAGGGGCTAAAGCACTGTGCAACAGGCATCTTCCAGCTGACATCCCCCACATCGGTGGAGCCTGCCAGCACGTTATCGGTGATGGCGTAAGGGGCAACTTCATCCACCAGCAGCGTCTCCTGATGGCGTCGGGCAAACGCTTTTCCTTCTTCGGCCCCCGTTGCGGCAATGTTTTTCAGGCTGTTTTGCAGGTCGTTTGCCGTGAGCGTGGCGCGGATTTCACGGGCGAATTCGCGTTCCTCTTGCGTCCAGGCTGGCGTGCCGTAATGCTGCAATGCGCGGTACATCGCCGCTTCGAGCGTACGGTTCGGCAGATAGCTGGAGCAGGCTTTATCAAAGCGGCACTCGACGGTGGTTTCGGTCATCATCGCCGCGCCCTGGGCGATTTTCTCGATGCGCGCGTAGATCTGCTGCGCATCGGCCATCTCCGGGGCGCGGATCAGGTACAGCACCTCGGCCTGGGCCTGTACAACGTTGGGCGAAATCCCGCCGGTATCGGTGATGGCGTAATGAACGCGCGCTTTTTCTATGATGTGTTCGTTGAGGAAGTTTGTACCGGTGGTCATCAGCGTCACGGCATCCAGCGCGCTGCGCCCCAGATGTGGGGAGTTTGCGGCATGAGCGGCGATCCCCTTAAACCGCCAGGCGGCCTGAATATTGGCCAGCGTGCTGACGTTAAACATCCCGGCAAAGGCTTCCGGGTGCCATGTCACGGCAGCGTCCACGTCGTCAAACAGACCTTCACGTACCATAAAGGTTTTACCGGAGCCGCCTTCCTCGCCGGGGCAGCCGTAAAAACGCACCGTTCCGCTGCCGTCGTGCTGTTCCAGCCAGCTTTTCACCGCCACCGCACCGGCGAAGGCAGCCGTGCCTAACAGGTTATGCCCGCAGCCGTGGCCGTTCGCCCCCGGGGTGGCGGATTGCGCCGTCGCGCAGTGCGCCTGCTGGCTTAGCCCGGCCAGGGCATCGTATTCGCCCAGAAGGGCGATAACGGGCTTGCCGCTGCCGTAGCTGGCAATAAAGGCGTTGGGAATGCCTCCGGCTTCCCGCGTCAGGGTAAAGCCCTCGGCTTCCAGCGCGCTGGCGAGCCGTTCGGCGGACCAGAACTCTTCGAAGCGCGTTTCGGGATGATCCCAGATGTCGTCGGCAATATCGGTAAACGTCTGACATCGCGTGTCGATGGCATCGGCGATAAAAGCGTAGTTCTCCTGCATTACACACCTCGCGTCCACGGGAAATTAAGCGCAGTTCGCGCCAGCGTTTCGATGGCAACGTTCATCACCTGCTCATCAAAATCGAATTTTTCGTTGTGATGTCCGGCGCTCAGTTCCGTGCCGAAGACCATATACGAGGCCATGCCGCCGTTCTGCTGTACGCGGGCCATCATTAGCGTGGCATCTTCGGAGCCCGCAGGCGCTTTGACCTTATCAATGGCATGAGTCACGCCGGGCACCTGGCTTGCCTGTTCGCGCAGATAATCGACCCAGGCCGGGGAAGGGGCGCTGGAGGTCGCCGCCCCCATCAGGTTTACCCCGGCTGTTACGCCGTAGAGCGCCGCCGCGCCGGTAATTACCGCCTGCGCGCGTTCAAAGACATACTGATTAATGGCCTCGCTTTCGCCGCGGGTTTCAACCTTCAGCAACGCATCAGCCGGAACCACGTTACGTCCGCTGCCCGCCTGCATGACCCCGACGTTAACCCGGGACGCGCCTTCGCTGTGTGGCGCGATGCCATGCAGTGCAATAGCGGCCTGGGCAGCCGCGAGCAGGGCGTTACGGCCCTCTTCCGGTTTACCGCCAGCGTGTGCGGCGACCCCGGTAAAGCGCACGTCAAATTTGGTGGTCGCCATGAAGTTATCGCTGCCGCAGATCACCGTCCCTTCCGGCACGCCGGTCCCAATATGAATGGCGGTAAAGTAGTCCACGCCGTCCAGCGCGCCTGCGGCGACCATAGCCCGCGCGCCGCGCGTACCCTCTTCGGCAGGCTGGAAGATCAGTTTGATGATGCCGTTGAGCTGCGCTTCATGCTGCTTAAGCACCTGCGCGAGCCCCAGACCAATGGTGGTATGCCCGTCGTGGCCACAGGCGTGCATCATGCCCGGGTTGCAGGAGGCAAAACCGTCGCGGAAGGGGCGATGACTTTCGTCAAGCGCTTCGCTTAAATCAAGTGCATCCATGTCTACCCGAAACGCCAGCGTTGGGCCTGGACGTCCGGTATTCAGGGTCGCCACAATGCCGGTAAATCCGCCCTCAAACGGCGCCAGCCATTTCTCCGGCGCACCCTGCGCCCGGGCGCGGGCAAACTCTCGTGAAAGGGTGGCGTCATCGGGCAGTCCCATACGGCTTTCGGCATCGACCACGTCGCGGCCCATCGCCAGTTCGTAGCCCAGCGAGTCGAGGATCTCCGCGACTTTCGCGGCTGTTCGAAACTCCACCCAGCCGGATTCCGCGAAATGGTGGAAATCGCGACGCCATGCGCTCAGTTGTGGGGCTAATGTCTGGATGTACTGCGCCAGTGCGTTCATATCTTTTCCTGTCATCATTAAAATATGTGAACTGCTTCACGCTGTGATAGTTTTTACTTATCACTAATCGTTTTTTCACAGTTTTAACCGTTCAGGAATTACCCTCGCACATCCGTTTCCATTAAAGTAGATGACAGTTTCTTTACTCTGATAAACAACGGTTATCGGTCGCGTTATGTCATTTCAGATTAAATTTCATCAAATCAGGGCGTTTGTCGAAGTGGCGCGTCAGGGCAGTATTCGCGGCGCCAGCCGGACGCTTAATCTTTCGCAGCCCGCGCTGACCAAATCCATTAAAGAGCTGGAAGAAGGTATGGCGGCCCAGCTGTTTGTGCGCCGGAGTAAAGGCGTCGCGCTGACCGAGTGCGGAGAAGGGTTTTATCACCGCGCTAATTTGATTCTGGAAGAGCTACGTGCGGCGCAGGATGACATCCGCCAGCGGCAGGGCGAACTTGCCGGGCAGATCAATATTGGGATGGGGGCCAGTATTTCACGCAGCCTGATGCCAGCCGTTATTACGCGTTTTCATGCGCAGCATCCTCAGGTCAACGTCCGGATTATGGAAGGCCAGCTGGTGTCGATGATTAATGAATTACGTCAGGGTGAGCTGGACTTTACCATCAATACCTATTATCAGGGGCCGTACGATCACGAATTTACGTTTGAAAAGTTGTTCGAAAAGCCTTTTGCCGTATTTTGTCGGGCAGGGCATCCGGCGACAGGGGCGACCTCAATTAATGAGCTTCTGCAATATAACTGGACGATGCCTACGCCCCGGGGAAGTTATTATAAACAGTTGCAGGATACTTTTAACCACCGCTCTCAAATACCGCGAATTGGCGTTGTCTGTGAGACCTTTTCCTCCTGTATTAGCCTCGTCGCACAAAGCGATTTCATCAGCATTTTACCGCAGGAGCTGGGCTGCGATCCGCTTCTGGCGCACCGTCTGATAATGCTGCCGGTTGTCGAAACCCTGCCTAAAGCAGCATATTATTTAATTCAGCGTCGTGATTCTCGCCAGACACCGCTTGCCGAATCATTAATCACGCAGTTTCGAAGGGAAGCCAGAAAATTAATTTAATCAAAATAACAACAATAAAAAAATAGAGTCTGCCCGACATCAGACAGACTCCACAGTACACACAGTCGTGCATCCTTTCGCGGATCCTACATGCATTATCCATTGGGCAGGTTTATTAAGTTATAACAGCTTTTTCTTAAAAGAGAAGGACGTTGAGTGATTGATTTCACGATTTTTTAACGTAAATTATTTAATTAATTACGGCTGAAATTTAAGTTAAGGTTGGATTAAATTTATTGCGTCTGCGATTATCCGTTCCTTAAGCCATTATTTGAACCCGTGCCCGGATGATTGAGACCCGCAACGGGCGCAGGTATAGTACATCACTCAGATGTAGCCGGAGGATTTCCATGAACCCTGACGACAAATCACTTTTTCTTGACGCCATGGAGGATGTCCAGCCGCTCAAACGCTGCGCGGATATTCACTGGCAGCAGAGCCGCAACACGCGGGCGCGTCAGGAAATAGATACTGAGCAGCTCGATAACTTTCTGACGCTGGGGTTTCTGGAACTGTTGCCCCTTGACGAGCCGCTGATGTTCCAGCGCGAAGGGGTACAGCAGGGGGTATTTGATAAGCTGCGTTCCGGCAAATATTCCCGTCAGGCCAGCTTAACGCTGTTACGCCAGCCTGCGGAGCAATGCCGCCAGCTGGTCTATTCCTTTATTCGCCAGGCCGGACGTGACGGGCTACGCAACCTGATCATCGTGCATGGTAAAGGGCGTGAACAGCAGTCGCATCCTAACGTGGTGCGCAGCTATCTTGCGCGCTGGCTGACCGAGTTCGACGAAGTACAGGCCTTTTGCGAAGCGCAGCCCCATCACGGCGGCAGCGGAGCATGCTATGTCTCGTTGCGTAAGTCAGAGGATGCGAAGCGTGATAACTGGGAGCGCCACGCCAAGCGCAGCCGCTAATCAGGCAGGCGGGCGAGATGCCCGCCTGTCACTCAGAAGGTTTCCCAGTTCGCGTCAGCTGTATTCGCGCCTGCCACTGACGGGCGCAGCAGTACGGGCGTTTTCACGTTTTTAGGGCGAGCCGCCAGCGATGCCTGAGCGTTCAGCCGGAATGCCGCCACGGCCTGACGCAGCTGTTCAGACTGATCTTCCAGCGCTGCCGCCGCCGTTGCCGACTCCTGTACCAGCGCGGCGTTTTGCTGCGTGACGCTGTCCATCTGCGAGACCGCCAGGCTGACCTGCTCTATACCGCGGCTCTGCTCGTCAGACGCCGAGGAAATCTCAGCCATAATATCGGTCACGCGCGTCACGGCCGCGACGATCTCTTTCATGGTCGCACCCGCCTCGCTTACCTGTTCCGAGCCGGTATTCACCCGGCTGACAGAGTTCTCGATAAGCCCTTTGATCTCTTTTGCCGCCTGCGCGCTGCGGCTGGCCAGCGTCCGTACTTCACCTGCCACGACCGCAAAGCCGCGACCTTGTTCCCCGGCACGGGCGGCTTCAACCGCCGCGTTGAGCGCCAGAATGTTGGTCTGGAAGGCAATGCTATCGATAACGCCGGTGATATGCGCAATTTGCTGAGAACTGTCGGCAATGTCATTCATGGTACGCACCACGTTATCCACCACCTGACCGCCGCGTGCGGCGGTTTCAGACGCATTCTTCGCCAGCAGCGTCGCCTGGCGGGCGTTATCCGAGTTCTGTTTCACCGTGGCAGTCAGCTCTTCCATACTGGCGGCGGTCTCTTCCAGCGAGGCTGCCTGCTGCTCGGTTCGCGCGGAAAGGTCGTTACTCCCGGCGGCAATTTCTCCTGCGCCCGTGTAGATCGAATCGGTGCTGCCGCGCACGGCGCTGACGGTGCTCACCAGCGACTGCTGCATCTCGTGCAGACCAGCAGCCAGCTGGCCCATCTCGTTGCGCCCGGTAATCGCGACGTTTTGCGTCAGATCGCCGCTCGCGATGGTGCGAATATGGTTCATGATGGCGTTGAGCGGTTTCAGGAGCAGGTGCTGTAAACCCTGCCAGATCACCACCAGCACGGCGATAACGGTCAGGAAGATCGCCGCCAGCGTCCACTGCATCTGGGTAAAGCTGCTCTGATTCTCTTCGGCGGCGGCTTTCAGCAGCACGTTGTTTTCAGCGCGCCAGCGGGTATAGACCGCCTCCATCTCATCCTGCGCCTGCTGGGCGTCCAGGTCGCCATAGGCCTGATACTTATCGGCGCGCAGATACTCAATGGACAAGCGCATCACCTCGTGCATTTGCTTCCAGGCTTTCTGCATCTCTTCGGTGAGCGCGGCATTCTGGCCCTTCACCTGCGGAATCGCCTGCCAGTTTTTGTAATAGTCTTCGGCTTTGGTCAGCGAACCGTTCGCGGTGCCCAGCAGCGTGTTAATTGCTGCGAGAGAGGCCGGATCGCGCTGGTTTTTCAGGTAGCGGATCGCCACGCGGGTGACGGTAACGCGCGTTTTCACCAGCGTGTTCACGCTGTCGCTCAGGCTCTCCTGTTGGGCATTGAGTAACCCGGAGTTCTGAAAGTTGTGACGATCGTTGTTAACGGCAGAGTAGAACAACCCTCCCGTGACAACTTGCAGCAGACAGAATATGGTGAGGGCAAAGATAATACCGGTAATCACGTGCAGATTTTTCAGCATGGCGGTCATCCGTAAGAGAAGAGGCAGGGTTACATCAATACTATCGTCGTAGCGAATTTAAACTTTAATTTTACTATTGCTTAACTAATGGTTTCGTTGCGGAACCTGTTGTAAACCCGGATCATTTTTTATGAGGAAGGTCAGCATGAGCAGCATAGATAAAAGCGGAACGTTCACGCTCGGAACGCGTACGGTTAAACGATTTGGCTATGGCGCGATGCAGCTTGCCGGGCCTGGCGTTTTTGGTCCGCCAAAAGACAAAAATGCGGCGCTGGCGGTGCTGCGTGAAGCGGTGGCGTCGGGTGTGAATCACATTGATACCAGCGATTTTTACGGCCCTCATGTGACCAACCAGCTTATCTGCGAGGCGCTTCATCCGTACCGGGACGACCTTACGATTGTGACCAAGATCGGCGCCCGACGCGGCGAGGATGCCTCCTGGCTGCCGGCGTTTTCCGCGCAGGAGCTGACGCAGGCGGTGCATGACAACCTGCGTAACCTGAAGCGGGATGTGCTGGACGTGGTTAACCTGCGGATCATGTTTAGCACCCACGGACCGGCGGAAGGTTCGATTGCCGCGCCGCTGAGCACCCTTGCGGAGCTGCAACAGCAGGGGCTGGTTCGTCATATTGGGCTGAGCAACGTCACCGCTTCGCAGGTTGCTGAAGCGCAGAAGATGGTTTCCGTGGTGTGCGTACAGAACATGTACAACGTTGTGAATCGCGGTGACGATGCGCTGGTCGATTCACTGGCGCAGCAGGGGATTGCCTGGGTGCCGTTCTTCCCGCTGGGTGGTTTCACGCCACTGCAATCTTCCGGACTACAGGCGGTGGCGGATTCGCTGGGCGCGACGCCGATGCAGGTGGCGCTGGCATGGCTGCTGCAACGCTCGCCAAATATCCTCTTGATCCCGGGAACCTCATCGGTGGCGCATCTGCGTGAAAACCTGGCGGCAGCCGATCTGGTTTTGCCGCCTGAGGCGCTGGAGACGTTAAATTCGCTGGTGGGGTAATCCCGATGGCAGCAAAAGCCCGGAGGATTTTTCGGGCTTTTGCTGTTTATGATCCAATCTGACTTCTTTGGCGGTGAAGCGCTAATGCTTCCGCCACGATTTCCTGCTTACTTTTCCGTGTTTCATACGCAGTAATGCGGATGTACTCCATCAGCGCAGGATCGATGCGCGCGCTTAACATCCTGAGTTCGGCCTCCTTTGCGACACCGCGAGCAACACGCTTATCGGGATAATCACGGGCGGGCATAGAAAACGTCCTCCAAAAATTGTCTTGTTAATTTGTGCTGTAAAATATGCGCCAGTCTAAATAGAAAGTCAACGGATAGTGATTATGCAGTGATGCTAAGTTGTCTTTTCTGTATTTGGAAGTCATTAGTAAGTGATTTGATAGTGATGTTTTATGACGCGTTAAGCTTGCCCATGCGTAAAAATTTACAAAACAAATAATCTTCATTGCTATAGAGGGTTATAAGCGAAGCGGTTAAGGCGTAGCCAGCCGCTTACGCTGACATGGCTTGATCGATACCTCAGTTAAAACTACTGTATATAAAAACAGTATGGAGGTGTTTATTATGATCTTTTTCAGACCCGCAGACTTGCGTGAAATCGTTGCTATTCCACTTTTCAGCGACTTAGTACAGTGCGGCTTCCCCAGCCCGGCAGCGGATTATGTAGAGCGGCGTATCGATTTAAACGAGTTATTAGTCGCCCATCCCAGCTCCACTTACTTTGTCAAAGCCGCCGGTGACTCGATGATAGAAGGGGGGATCAATAACGGTGATTTGCTGGTGGTGGACAGTTCCCGCAAGCCTGAGCATGGCGATATCGTGATTGCGGCGGTAGAGGGCGAATTTACCGTGAAGCGCCTCCAGTTGCGTCCCAATATTCAACTCAACCCCATGAACAGCGCCTATTCACCGATTATTGTCGGCAGCGACGATACGCTCGATATCTTTGGTGTAGTGACGTATATCGTGAAATCCGCGAGCTGATCGTGTTTGTGAAGCTTAATTAATAGGCAATAAGTTAATTCTCATCATGCAAAAATCTTACGTTATCCGGGCTGTCTTGTCGGCAAACCTGATATTCATCGCATAAGCCGGAACTGACTGGTCAAATATTCTGGTATTGGCGAATTACAGAGTGATATCCCATTTTTTTATTTTGTTATGTTCCTGCACTTTAGTGAGTTTTCTTTTCTTCCGACAGAATACATTTTGTCTACATTATAATTTTAATTTATGATTCGCACACGAACAATTGATGTTGTGCGGGGTTTTAGCATCGTGGCAGTCAATAAAACCCTGCTGTTATAAAGTAATCAGGAGATTCATTTTTATGTCAGACAATAATCCCCGCCCATCCGGCTGGTTAGGCCCGTGGTGCCTGCTGGTGGGTGTGATACTTCTTGTAACGGGGCTCTTTTTTGCCATCGGCGGTTTTAAACTGGTTTCCCTGGGGGGGAGTTGGTATTTTCTCATCGCCGGGGTTATCACTCTGCTCTCTGCGATTCAGTTCTTCCGCCGCAAGTCCTCTGCCGTGGGGCTGTTTGCCCTGGTGTTTCTTGGCACCCTGATTTGGGCATTTTTCGATGCCGGGCTCGACTTCTGGCCGCTGGTTTCCCGTTTAATGGTACCCGCCGGGCTGATGGTGCTGGCAGCCGCTACCTGGCCTGCATTGCGTAAACGTGAAGGAAAACCGTCCTGCGCAAAAGGAGCCGTGGGGGTCTGCGCGGTCCTTATTATCGCCATGGGCGTCACCTTTGTTCAGATGTTTCAACCCCATCCGACCGTGCCGTTTAGCGGTGAAAAACGCCCGCTGGTGCCGGTAAAAGATGATGCGAAACAGCAGAACTGGGATCACTACGGTAATACGGCTGGCGGTAGTCGCTTTGTGGCGCTGGACCAGATAACCCGTGACAACGTGAAAAACCTGAAACCGGTCTGGACCTACCATACCGGTGACGTACCGGAAAGTCCGGACGGCAATGGCGCAGAAGATCAGCAAACGCCGCTACAGGTTGGCGATCGTGTGTTCCTCTGTACGCCGCATAACAACGTGATCGCCGTGGATGCCGATAGCGGGAAAGAGATCTGGAAAGCGGAAATCAACGCCAAGTCTGCAATCTGGATGCGCTGCCGTGGCCTGGCGTACTTTGATGCCACCAAACCGCTGGCACAGCCAACGGTAGCTGGCTCCACGCCGGTTCTGCCAGCGCAGGTCGCACCGGGCGCTGCATGCCAGCGCCGTATCCTGATGAATACCATCGACGGTAAGCTGATCGCGTTAGACGCCGATAACGGCAAGTTCTGCCCGGACTTCGGCACTAACGGCAGCGTTAACCTGCATGAAGGGATGGGCGACGCGTCAGATCCCACCTACGTGCTGACGTCGGCCCCGACGCTGGCGGGTACGACGGTTGTCGTTGGCGGCCGCGTTGCGGATAACGTCAGCACCGATATGCCGGGAGGCGTTATACGTGGTTATGACGTGATCACCGGCCAGCTGCGCTGGGCGTTCGACCCGCGTAATCCGGATCCGAACTATGTTCTGAAGCCGGGCGAACACTACAAACGTAGCTCTGCAAACTCCTGGGCCCCTATGTCCTGGGATGCGTCGATGAATACCGTGTTTATCCCGATGGGAAGTTCCTCTGTCGACCTGTGGGGCGCTGACCGTATTCCGGAAGATCATAAATACGCCACCTCAATCCTCGCGCTGGATGCGACTACCGGGAAAGAGAAGTGGGTATACCAGACCGTGCATAACGACCTCTGGGATTTCGATATCCCGATGCAGCCGAGCCTGGTTGATTTCCCGACGAAAGAGGGCAACAAGCCCGCGGTGGTGGTGGGCACCAAAGCGGGGCAAATTTATGTTCTTGATCGCCTGACGGGTAAACCGCTCACTGAAGTGAAAGAGGTTCCGGTAAAACCAGCGGATATTCCACGTGAACAGTACCCGGCAACGCAGCCGCGTTCTGTGGGAATGCCGCAGATTGGCGCGGAAACCCTGAAAGAATCGGATATGTGGGGGGCGACGCCGTTTGACCAGCTGGCCTGTCGTATCAGCTTCAAATCAATGCGTTATGACGGTCTGTACACGATGCCGGGAACCGATATTTCCCTGAGCTTCCCGGGCTCGCTGGGGGGAATGAACTGGGGTAGTCTGTCCACCGATCCGAACAACCAGTACATCTTCGTCAACGACATGCGTCTGGGTCTGTGGGTCCAGCTGATTAAACAAGATCCGCAGAGCGCGGTGGCAAACACGGGCGGTGAAGCCGTGAACGCCGGGATGGGCGCCGTTCCGATGAAAGGAACGCCGTATTCGGTCAACAAAAACCGTTTCATGTCACCGCTGGGCATTCCGTGTCAGAAACCACCGTTTGGCTCCCTCTCCGCGATTGACCTGAAAACGCAGAAAATCGTCTGGCAGGTGCCGGTCGGTACCGTTCAGGATACCGGTCCGTTTGGGGTAAAAATGCGTATGCAGATGCCTGTCGGTATGCCGACGCTGGGCGGTACGCTGGCCACGCAGGGCGGTCTGGTCTTCATTGCGGGAACCCAGGATTACTACCTGCGCGCCTTTGATTCCTCTACGGGGGAAGAAGTGTGGAAAGCGCGTCTCCCGGTGGGGAGCCAGGGCGGACCTATCAGCTATGTATCACCGAAAACCGGCAAACAGTACATTCTGATCTCTGCCGGCGGTGCACGCCAGTCGCCGGATCGTGGTGACTACGTGATTGCCTACGCGCTGGATAAATAACAGCGAAATAAGCAGCCCGGCCCCGTCGTAGTACGGGGCTTTTTTTTGACTAAAAACTACGCACAGGAAGAAAGCGCCGGTTCCGGTCAGCCCGTGAAAAGCACCCGCCAGCGTCGGCGACGGCGAGTCATCTCGCGCCATAGCGCGACTATCTCGTCAGGTTGCAGGGCATCAATAGCCTGCGGCGTTAACACCGGCAAACCATAGCGCTGGCGCAGGGCGGCCACTGCCGTGGCGCTGGCATCCATCGGTGAGCGGATCTGCGTCGCCAGCTGCTGTCGCAATACGCTGAACGCTGCCTCATCGCACGGCGTCAGCTCACGCAAAAATCGTTTGCAGCAACCCAACAGGTTCACGGGAGAACGGTCAGGCGACTGTAACGCCAGCAGCAGGCCATCGCGATCGGCAATACGCTGATAACGACAGCTGACCACGTAGCCAATCTGCTGTTCCACACGCAGGCGCTGGAAAAATTGCGGTTCGCAGCATAACGCCAGCAGCCGCAGCGCGGCGAGCGACGCGCCCGGCGGCAGGGGAATAAACACCAGCAGCGCCGAATCCGCGCTGGCGTGCGGAATGTGTTCGATCCCGCCGGGACAACCGCTTAACGGCAACGGCGTAGCGTTAACCGGTGTCCGGAGCAGGCCAAGCTGCCGGGCTAACCCGTGCGCGTGCCCGGCGCTGCCGCCAACTAACGCCGCCAGCCAGCCGTCCCGTGGCGGATCCGATGCCAGACGTTCAGGCAATTGCTGGAGCAGCTCACGGATGGCGATGCCTTCTGGCGCTGGCGTAAGAGCCGGAGCGGGGTGGGAGAGGCGATCGATTATCGCCCCGATGATGGGTTCCGCCGTCACCACGGCGTCAGGAAGCCGCAGGGTGAGCTGCCAGCTACCGTCAACCGTCTGCCACTCGCCGCTGCCGTCGATATGGCGCAGTTCAGCAAGAAGAGGGCGTAACTGTTTGCCCATCGCCACCCCGTGCGCCCGTTCCACGCGCGAATAAAAAGGCCTGCGCAGTATCAGCGTCGGCGGTTGTGTCTGCGCCGACAAATGCAGCAGTGGAGCGGCTTCTGACGTCGGGGCTGGCGCAGCATACCTGGCAGTCTGCGGGTAGAAGGAAAACGCGATGGGGCTATCATCTGCAACCGGCTGGCGACGCCAATGGCTAAGCGGCAGGGCAAAACCCTGGCTGGCGATAATTTCAGCGGTTTCCATTTTTTTGCAGGCCAGATACGAGGTGGGCGCCGTCAGTAAATCGGCACAAAAGGCGGAAAAACCCACGGGCGTCGCGCCGGGCGCAAAACCAAACGCCCGCTGGCGCAGCTGCTCCAGCGTCGGCAGGGCGCTGAAACGCTGCTGTGCCAGCCGATAATAATGCCGCTGCTGCTCATCCGTCGTTTGCTGTAGCGCCCGTAGCCAGTGGGTAATGTGCGGGTCAATGTCCTCGGGCCGTTCGCTATCAACCGTTAGCGCCAGCCAGCCGTAATCATCATCCTGATAAAGCCAGTTCAGGGCGACTTCTTCTGCCAGCCCGCGCGCCCGTAGCCCGGCAATCAGGCTTCCGGGGGCGTCGTCCAGTAAAAACTCCCGAAATAAAGTGACGTTGTCACTTTTTCGAATGAGCGGACAACGCCACAGTGCGGGTCGCTCCGTCACCGCCAGCTGATAATCTGCTTCAGCGCTAAGACGCAACGGGGGAACGGTTTCAGGCATGCCTCCTGACGCAAAACCAGACGCAAACGTATGGGCAAGCTCGGCCAGCGCATCCAGCGTTTGCGGCCCTTGCAGCCACAATTGCAGGTGTCCGGCCACATAATAGCGACGATGAAAGTCGCGCAACGCGGCTTGCAGCGATACCGGGTCCTGCCCGAGAGACTCCTTGCTACCCACCTGAAAACGGCGAAAAAACGCGGGTTCTTCCATCGCGTGGCGCGCCGCCGCTTCGCGCCGGGCGGAATCATGTTGCTGGATGAGCCGGTTTTCCGCATCAATGACCGCCACTTCGCGCTGTATGTCATGCGATGAAAGCAGCGGCGCCTGCAACATATCCCGCAGCCGCGCGACGCCGTCGGACAGGTTATCGGCGGCGACATCGAAGAAAAAAGCGCTGTGGCGAGCCAGCGTGGTGGCATTGACGCTGCCGCCCTGGCGCTGGACCCAGGCCATAAGTCGATCATCGCCCTGATAGCGCTGGCTACCGCGGAACAGCAGGTGCTCAAGTAAATGCGCAAGACCGGCGAAGCGCGGTGGTTCGTGATGGCTTCCGGCACTCACGCGCGCCAGCGCCGCCGCGCGTGTCGCCTGCGGCTGATGCACCAGCGTTGCGCGCAAACCGCCTGCCAGTTCCACGATGCGGGTGGTCATTATCGTTACAGTTCCCGGGTTTTATAGATAAGCTGAGAGCGGGTACGGTTGCGGAACTGAAGCTGACCGATCTTCATATCACTACAGGCTGCTTCGCGGCGCGCCTCGAGAATTTTATGATGATGCGGCGATTTGCTGCACACCGGATCGGCGTTATCCGCATTCCCGGTGAGCATAAAGGCCTGGCAGCGGCAGCCGCCGAAGTCCTTCTCCTTTTCATCGCAGGAGCGGCACGGCTCCGGCATCCAGTCAAACCCGCGATAGCGGTTGAAGCCGAAAGAGTCATACCAGATGGATTCCAGGCTCTGCTCAAGCACCGACGGGAAATCCACCGGCAGCTGGCGCGCGCTGTGGCAGGGCAGCGCCGTGCCTTCCGGGGTCACGCTGAGGAATATCGACCCCCAGCCGCCCATACAGCCTTTTGGCCGCTCTTCGTAATAATCGGGGGTGACGAACAGCAGGTTGGTCAGATTGCCGCTGGCGGCCATTTTTTGCCGATATTCGGCAACCACGCGTTCCGCGCGGGCGATCTGTTCCCGCGTCGGCAGAAGCCCCTGACGGTTAAGGAACGCCCAACCGTAGAACTGGCAGGTGGCAAGTTCGACGTCGTCGGCGTCCAGTTCGATGCACAGCTCGATGATTTTATCGATCTGATCGATATTATGTCGGTGCAGGACGAAATTCAGCACCATCGGGTAATCGCGGGCTTTGACCGCTCTGGCCATCGCCAGCTTCTGCTGGAAGGCTTTTTTATTTCCCGCCAGCGCAGCGTTGAGCACTTCATCGCTGGCCTGGAAGCTAATCTGGATATGGTCCAGACCGGCCTCGCTGAACGCGTCGAGCTTGCTTTCCGTCAGGCCAATTCCCGAGGTGATCAGGTTGGTATAAAAACCGAGATCGCGGGCGGCGCGGATCAGCTCCGGCAGATCTTTACGCGTCAACGGTTCGCCGCCGGAAAAACCTATCTGCACGCTGCCCATCGCCCGCGCCTGGCGGAAAACCTCAATCCACTGTTCGGTGGTCAGCTCCTGATCCTGCCGGGCAAAGTCCAGCGGGTTAGAGCAGTAAGGACACTGTAGCGGACAGCGATAGGTCAGCTCCGCCAGCAGCCACAGCGGTGGATTGACGGCGGGTTTATTCTGGCTCACGGAAAATAATCCACTTCTGTTGATAAGCGATTTGCAGGAATTCTACGACGTCGTCATCCACGCCGCCGGCTTCCGGGAACCGTTCGTTGAGTATGGCAATGATGGCCGCCGCGTCGCGTTGGCCATCGACCAGTTCGAGGATCGCGGCCGCGGCCTCATTAAGTTTAGCCATGCCTTCCGGATAGAGGATGACATGGCTGTCCTGAGCGGCTTCCCATTGCAGGCGATAGCCGCGACGAAAGGCGACGATGGAGTTTTTTTGCATGCTTATACCAGTCGGGTTGTGTGCCAGGCCGCTTTGTCGGTGACCGTGTGATAAGGCGGACGCTGTAGCGCGTAGGCCATGGTCATCGCGTCGAGCATCGACCACAGGATATCGAGTTTGAACTGAAGGATCTCCAGCATCCGATTCTGCTTTTCTGCGCTATCGCAGTAACGCTTCGCCAGCTCCAGACCGTGTTCAACGTCGCGGCTGGCCTGGCTGAGGCGGCTGCGGAAATAAAAATAGCCTTCCTCTTTGATCCACGGGTAGTGCTGTGGCCAGCTGTCGAGACGCGACTGATGGATTTGCGGGGCGAACAGTTCGGTGAGCGAGCTGCATGCCGCCTCCTGCCAGTTGGCGCGGCGGGCGAAGTTAACGTAAGCGTCGACGGCGAAACGGACGCCGGGCAGCACGTGGCGTTCGCTGATTAAGTCCTCGCGGCTGAGCCCCACGGCTTCGCCCAGCTGTAGCCAGGCTTCGATACCGCCGTCATGACCGTTGCTGCCGTCGTGATCGAGGATCCGCTGCACCCATTTGCGACGCGTGTGCGGATCCGGGCAGTTCGCCATAATTGCCGCGTCTTTCAGCGGGATCGTCGTCTGGTAGTAAAACCGGTTCGCCACCCAGCCCTGGATCTGCTCGCGGCTGGCCTCGCCGTTATGCATCGCGATATGGTACGGATGGTGAATATGATAGTAGGCGCCTTTCGCCCGGAGGGCGTGCTCAAACTCTTGCGGCGAGAGCGTTTCGCGAATGTGCATAGTTAGTCCTGAAGCGTGATGTTCATCCCGTCCCAGCTCACTTCTATTCCCTGCTGCGCAAGGGCGTGACGCTGCGGCGACTGCTCGTTAAGGATCGGGTTGGTGTTATTAATGTGGATCAGAATCTTGCGCTTTGCCGGCAGCGAGGCCAGCAGCGCCATCATGCCGTGTTCATCGCCGAGCGCCAGATGGCCCATGTCGCGGCCGGTATTGCGTCCGACGCCGGTGGCCTGGAGTTCATCGTCCTGCCAGACGGTGCCGTCAATCAGCAGGCAGTCCGCTTTTTTAAGCCACGGCAGGATGGCGTCATCGGGTTCACCGAGACCCGGCGCGTAGAACAGCGTCTGACCGTTGCGGCGGTTTTCGATAAACAGCGCCACGTTATGCCCCGGCAGCGGGCGGTCGCGCCACGGCGAATAGGGCGGCGCGTTACTGGCGATGGGGACAGCGGTAAACTGCAAATCAGGGCAGGCTTCCACGCTAAAGGCGGTGAGCGGCGCGATCGGGTGATGAATCAGGCCGCCGTTCCAGTGCCGGAGCATGGTAAAAATCGGGAATCCGCTGGAAAGATCTTCATGCACCTCCGGCGTACACCATACCTGATGTGGGCACCCCTCGCGCAGGCTGAGCAGCCCGGTGGTGTGGTCAATCTGGCTATCGGTGAGAATAATGCCGCCAATATGCGTGCCGCGCAGAACCTCTTTCTTATTCAGTTCTGGCGTATGGGCAATCTGCTGGCTGATATCGGGGGAGGCGTTACACAGCACCCACTCTTTGCCGTTATCGCTGACGATGATCGACGACTGGGTGCGAGGGGTCGCCTGAAGGGTACCGTCGCGCAAACCCTGACAGTTGGCGCAGTTACAGTTCCACTGGGGGAAACCACCGCCAGCGGCGGAACCGAGGACTTTAATAAACATGAAGATGGGCCAGGTAGTCAAACAAAAATGCCCGCACGGATGGCGGGCAGAGCGATTAGCGGTTGGAAATGTACAGGGTCACTTCCAGGCCAAGACGTAAATCAATAAAAGCAGGTTTCTTCCACATCGTTTTTTCCTCTTTAAAAAAGCAGCACCAACGCCATTGTTTGTGCCAGTTTTGTGATGGTCATCAAATAATGCGTCACAGGAGGGCAAAGCTCAACCCGAAAGATGTAAGGAATTAACTTAATGTTTACAACGTAACCTATTGTTGCCAAACATTTTGCAATACCTTTTGCCAGTTGCCCCACAGCAGCTTATTCAGCACAAATTGATCATAGCCGCTGTCACGCAATGCGCTGATTAGCCGTGGTAAACCACTCACATCGTGTAAATCATCAGGCAACGTAATGCCGTCAAAATCGGAGCCCAGCGCGACATGATCGTCACCCATGATGTTAATAAGATAGTCGATATGACGAACGATTGTGCTCAGCGGGGTATCGCTATCGCGTTTACCGTCGGCGCGCAAAAACGCGTTGCCGAAATTGACGCCTGCCACGCCGCCGCTGTCGCGGATAGCCAGCAGCTGCCGATCGGTCAGATTGCGCGGTTGCGGGCACAGCGTATGGGCGTTGGAATGGGTGGCGACCAGCGGTGAAGAGGAATGACGAGCGGTATCCCAGAACGCTTTTTCATTCATATGCGAAACGTCAATCAGCATGTTCAGGGCGTTAGCGTGCTTAATGAGGGCGATACCCTCAGCGGTAAGCCCTGGGCCGCTGTCCGGGCTGCCGGGAAACGCCCCGTTAACGCCGGTGCCAAAACGGTTAGCAATGTTCCAGAAAGGCCCAATGCTGCGCACCCCGGCGGCATAAAAAGCCTGTAGATCGCCTCCCTCGCCGTCAAAACCGCCCGCGCCCTCAATATGCGCCACCATCGCCAGCACTTTATCCTGACGGCAGCGTTCGATATCCGCCGCGCTCAGGCACAATCGCGCCCGGCCATCGGAGTGGGCGACAAGCTGCTTAAGGATCGTCAGCTGCTGCCAGAGAATGTCGACCGGCTGCCACGGCTCGCTGGCGTATTGTGGCGCCATGCGGGCGATATACTCCTGCGGCGGCACGAACAGCGCGAACAGCCCGCCGGAAAATCCGCCTTGCTGCATGCGTGGATAATCGAGGTGTCCCTTCTCAATGCCGGAGAAGAAGGCCGTTACCGGATCCTGGCGATGGTGAAGCCATAAATTAAGCAACAGGTCATTGTGACCATCAAAAATCGCCATAGCGCATCCCACTGTCTTTTATTGCTGCGAAAGTTGCCTGGCACGATAACCGATTTGTCCGGTCCGGCAAGGGGAAAATTACAACTTAGCAGCAATTGTTAATATCACTTAACAGTGAGGAGATCCTCAAAGCGGGTGGTGTAGCGGGGTGAAAGCATTTCCCGTTTCATCTGCCACGGCTGCTGAATACCCTGTCCCGCGAAGTAAAGCGTGCCACGGCCATTTTCAGCATTCAGATGGTCTAATACATCCATTAACTTTTGGCTGTTTTTCCTGGGTGCGTTGTCGTCAAACAGATTAAGTTGCGCGACGCCCTGGCTATAAAAATCTCCCAGCATCACTCCGGCTTTCTGGTACCGATGGCCGTTCTTCCAGACCGCATCCAGACAACGAACTGATGCGCTGATAATATCCCGGCTATCCTGGGTTGGGGTGAGCAGTTTTACCGACGCGCTATTGCCATAATATGGCTCGTTAAGCGCGAAGGGCGAGGTTTTAACAAATACGGTGATAAAGCGGCAATGCTGATGCTCATTGCGAAGTTTTTCTGCTGCCCGGGCGGCATAACTACAGATGGCCTGGCGTACATCGTCATATTCCGTGATGCGTTCGCCAAACGAGCGCGAACAGACGATTTCTTGCTTTACCGGGGCAAACTCTTCCAGTTCAAGACACGATTCGCCCCGTAATTCACGCACCGTTCTCTCCAGCACGACATTGAAATGTTTTCTTATGAACCGGATATCGGTGTCTGCCAGTTGCAGGACGGTCTTAATCCCCATCATCTCAAGCTTCTTCGCTATGCGACGTCCTACACCCCAAACGTCTTCGACGGGTAGCGCCGCCATCAGCTTTCTCTGACGATCCACATTGGATAAATCAACAACGCCTCTCGTCTGGCGCTGCCAGCGTTTCGCCGCGTGATTTGCCAGTTTCGCCAGCGTCTTTGTGGGTGCGATGCCCACCCCGACGGTCAGATGGGTGTGTTGCAGTACGGTCGCTCTCATTTCATGCCCAAAATCGGAAAGATCGCGACAATTACGCACGCCGGTAAGATCGCAAAAGATCTCATCAATTGAGTATATTTCGCTACGAGGCGACATCGCTTCAAGCGTGTTCATTACCCGGTTGGACATATCCGCGTAAAGTTCATAATTACTGCTGAAACAAACCACGCCATGATGCCTGAAGAGATCTTTCTGTTTGAAGTACGGTTCACCCATTTTCACAAAGGGTTTGGCTTCAGCGGAGCGAGAGATGACGCACCCATCGTTATTGGACAATACGACCACCGGTCGTCCCTTCAGGTCCGGGCGAAAAACCGTTTCACAGGAAGCATAGAAAGCGTTCACATCACACAGTGCAAACATGGTCAGCTCGCTCTGGTATCGCCAGGTGGGGTGAAAAACTGCATTATGATCACCGTTAATCAATACTGTATTTATATACAGTATTGTATATTGATAGCAAAGATCAAGGGGGAACGAGGAGTGACGTCGTACGGGTGCAGGAGGGCGAGGGTTATGTCCAGAATGGTGGCGAGGCAAATCTGGCGGAAAGGGTATTTAATGAAATATTTAAGGAATATAAGTGCCCATACGGCAGGTATGGGCAGTGAAGCCGTCGATATTACTTCTTCTTGTTCATCATCGCCTTGAGATCGGCAAAGGGGTTAAACGTGGCGACACCCACGTCTTTTTGCGCATCCTCACCCGCGACAACGGTGGTGCCGTACTGATCCGCTTCGGTGTACTTAGAGTGTTCGTGGTCGTGACAAAACAGGCACAACAGCTCCCAGTTACTGCCATCTTCCGGGTTATTGGTGTGATCGTGGTCGATATGGTGAACCGTGAGTTCACGAAGATTTGAATAAACAAACTCACGCGAGCAGCGTCCACAAACCCAGGGGTAGATTTTTAGCGCTTTTTCACGGTAGCCGCTTTCCAGCCGTGCGTAGTTTTTGGGGATCAGAGCCATTGCTGATGTTACCTGTTAAAAAGAGAATAGTTCACACTATATCCCATTATGAGATGTCAGGAGAATGTCTCCTCTGCGGGAAGGCAGCGTGCGATTTGCGTATTTCTGTCAGTTTATTTGAAGCATTCCGTTAAATAATCACCATTTATTCTCATCCGTTAATGCGTAGAGTAGGGATAACGCAATGCTTTATCAGGATACTCCACTATGAAAAAGATCGGATTTTTGTCGTTTGGTCACTGGACGCCGTCACCCCAGTCCGGCACGCGAACCGCGGCTGACACGCTGTTACAGTCCATCGATCTGGCGGTCGCCGCCGAAGAGCTGGGCGCGGACGGGGCTTATTTCCGTGTGCATCACTTTGCCCGCCAGCTCAGTTCGCCATTCCCCTTGCTGGCGGCAATAGGCGCGAAAACCAAACGCATCGAAATCGGGACGGGCGTGATCGACATGCGGTATGAAAATCCGCTGTATATGGCGGAAGATGCTGGCGCGGCAGATCTCATCTCCGGCGGGCGATTACAGCTTGGTATCAGCCGGGGTTCCCCGGAGCAGGTGATTGATGGCTGGCGTTATTTTGGTTACGTGCCGCAGGAAGGGGAAAACGAATCTGATATGGCGCGCCGCCACACTGAGGTACTGCTTGATGTATTACGCGGTGAAGGGTTTGCGAAGCCTAACCCACAGCCGATGTTCCCAAACCCGCCGGGATTGTTGCGTCTGGAGCCGCATTCAGAAGGCTTACGCGATCGTATCTGGTGGGGGGCTGGCTCTAATGCAACGGCAGTATGGGCGGCAACACTGGGGATGAACCTGCAAAGCTCAACGCTGAAAGATGATGAAACCGGCGAGCCGTTCCATATTCAGCAGGCAAAACAGATCCGTGCCTACCGACAGGCCTGGGCTGAGGCAGGGCATACCCGTCAGCCACGCGTTTCGGTCAGCCGCAGTATTTTTGCCCTGATGGACGATCGCGACCGGATGTATTTCGGCTCAAGCCGCAATGAGAGCGACAGCGTGGGCTATCTGGATGAGAAAACGCGGGCTATTTTCGGACGCAGCTATGCCGCAGAGCCAGACAAGCTGATTGAACAGTTGAAAAAGGATGAAGCGATCGCGGAAGCAGATACGCTGTTGCTTACCGTGCCGAATCAGCTGGGCGTGGAATACAACGCACATGTGATCGAGTCCATCCTGAAACATGTCGCACCGGAAATGGGATGGCGCGATCGCAATGCGTAATCTGGCCCTCTGGTATCGCCGGTTTGGTGAGCCTGAATCGGTACTGCAAGCGGAAACCGCACCATTGTCGCCGCGACAGCCGGGAGAGATACGCGTGCGCATGCTTTTTTCTCCGGTGAACGCCTCCGATCTCATCCCCATCACCGGGGCATACCGCCATCGCACGCCGCTGCCTGCGATAGCCGGTTATGAAGGGGTCGGAATAGTGACCGATACGCCCGCCGCTTATCCGGCGCTGCTGGGCAAGCGGGTCCTGCCGTTACGGGGGCAGGGAACCTGGCAGCGCTATGTCGACTGCCCGGCGGCGTATGCGGTTCCCGTCCCGGACGACGTCGACTCGCTACTTGCCGCGCGGGCGTATATCAACCCGCTTGCCGCACAGATGATGCTGGACCGCTATCCTCCGGTCGGGAAAACGGTGCTGCTCACCGCTGCCGGTTCTGACTGCGCCGTCCTGCTCGGGCAATGGGCACGCCAGGCGGGTGCAGAGGCGGTTTACGGGATCCATCGCTCGCCCGTGCACGCTCAACGTCTGGCTGAAATGGGGATCGTCCCGATTGCGCAACATGATACGGCCGCCGTCAACGCTGCCGCCGCGCAAGCGGAGGTGGTGTACGACGCCACGGGCGGCAGCCTGGCGGAGACGATCCTGAGCGTGATGCCCGAAACCGGCACCTTTGTCTGCTACGGATTACTCTCCGGGCAGACTTTCCGGCAGCAGCGGCCGTTGCCGCGCGTGGCGTGGTTTCACATTCGTAACTATCTGGACGCGCTGAACGCTGAGGCGTGGCAGGCGGAGTTTCGGCGCATCTGGCCTAAACTGCGCGCCAGCCAGTGCAGCGATGTCACCCTCTACCCGCTGTCGGAATGGCAGCGGGCAGTAGGCAACTATCGCGAAGCGGGAAGAACGGGCAAGCCCATGCTGTCGATGGACAATTAGTCGGCCTTATGGCTCATGTCGCTCAGCAGTACAGCGATACTTTGTCCACCGGCAGTCTGCTCCAGGCCAATTTTGACAATAATTGTCAGTGGAACTGAGAGCAGCATGCCGACAGGCCCGAGCAGCCAGCCCCAGAAAATCAGGGACAGGAACACAACAAGGGTTGAAAGCCCCAGCCCGCGTCCCATTATCCGTGGTTCGAGAATGTTCCCGAAGACAAGGTTAATCACCAGATAGCCTGCCAGCAGGATCAGGGCATCATACAAACCGCTGAAAACCAGCACCTGAAGGATAGGGGGGATCGCCGCCAGCACGGAGCCGATGTTAGGAATATAGTTGAGCGCAAAGGCCAGCAGCCCCCAGACAAAGGCAAAACGCACATCCAGCGCGGCGAGCATCCCCCAGACCACGAATCCCGTCACCAGGCTGATGGCCGTTTTCAGCACCAGATAGCGTGAAACGCTGTCGAGCGCACGCTGAATGGCGCCCATTCCCTCTACCGGACGCACCATGATGTGCTGGAGCTTTGCAGGCAGCTGTGGGACTTCCAGCAACATAAACACAACCGTCAGGAACAGCAGGAAAATGGAGGTCATGGCGTTGGAGAGTTGTGCCAGCAGGCTGGTGACAATCGTCATGGCGGCATTCGGATCGATGTATTTAAGCAGTTCCTCAACCGAGACTTCGATACCCGCGCGTTGCAGCCAGGGTTCAATTTGCAGCAGCGGGGTCGCCAGGGAAGAGCGGTATGTCGGCAGCGTCCGCGCCAGCTCGTTCAGGGAGGTTCCCAGATAGGCGACTAACAGCACCATCGCAACGATAATAATACTGATAAGCAGGCTTATCGCCAGCACACGCGGGATGCGCAGCCGCACCATTCGCTGCACCAGCGGATTGAGGATCACCGCGATAAAAAGCGCCAGGATAAAAGGCACGATGATATCGGCCGCAAAACGAACGCCGGTCAGAATGATCACCAGCATGCCCAGCATGATGACGATCTTAAGCCCGTTGAGGGTGATAATAGGTTTGGCCATGGACGTTCCTGAACAGTTTTTTATTTATAATAGAGGGGAAAGCGGATTAAAAAAACTAACCAAAATCAAACAGACTGGGTAAAGAAATGAAAAGGCTTTGAGTAAATTCCTGGCTTATGATACAAATCAGGCGTGTTCAACTACCGAGGACAATTTTCATCCGCAAAGACGAGAAGCAACACCGCGGATAATTGTAATTTTATGGACAATTTGTTCAGGACGTATTTTTCAAACAACTCTGCTCTGTTTTCAACCTCCCTCTGCCTGCTTTCTGGTGAGCAACACTGGCGTTCCGCGCTATAGTCACGTCTTCTGCCTGAGCTGGCGCTATGCGCTTAGCTAACTGATTTAATTCCCAATTTTTTGGTTTGCTGTCCGCAGCGAGCCTCAATGGATTATATTCTCAAGCAGGAGAAAAACATGTTTTACTGGATTTTATTAGCTCTGGCGATCGTCGCTGAAATTACCGGCACCTTGTCGATGAAATGGGCAAGCGTGAGTGATGGCAGCACCGGTTTTATTTTGATGCTGGTCATGATTACGCTTTCCTATATTTTCCTCTCATTCGCGGTTAAAAAAATCGCGCTGGGCGTGGCATACGCATTGTGGGAAGGTATTGGTATTTTATTGATTACGCTGTTTAGCGTCATGTTATTTGATGAAACCCTGACGACAATGAAAATTGCCGGGCTGACGACCCTGGTCGCAGGTATCGTGCTGATTAAATCGGGTACACGCAAACCGGCAAAACAGCAGAAGGAGCAGACCCATGCAGCAGTTTGAATGGATCCACGCGGCCTGGCTGGCTTTCGCCATCGTTCTGGAAATTATTGCCAACGTCTTTCTGAAGTTCTCCGACGGTTTTCGTCGCAAAGCCTACGGCCTGTTATCGATTGCCGCGGTTCTGGGGGCGTTTAGCGCCCTGTCGCAGGCGGTGAAAGGCATCGATCTGTCCGTGGCCTATGCGCTGTGGGGGGGCTTCGGTATTGCCGCCACCCTGGCGGCAGGCTGGATTATGTTCGGGCAGCGTTTAAACAATAAAGGCTGGATAGGGCTGGTATTACTGCTCGCCGGCATGATCATGATTAAACTGGCCTGAGTGATCTACTGCTGCGCCAGGGCTTCAAGCCTGTCGCGAAAACCGGTCACCGACAACGCCCGGTTATCGGCGCGCCAGCGGTCTTTCGCCGCTGGCGCAGAACTCTGAACGCCAATCAGCTGCCAGCCGTTATCGGTTTTTAACATCAGGGGCGATCCGCTATCACCCGGTAGCGTATCGCACTGATGCGACAGCACGCTGTTTTGCGCCCAGCCCGTCACCACGCAGTCCGTATGGGTGTACAGCGAATCGAGGTGATCAACAGGGTAGCCTGACTGTGTCACTTTTCGATCGGCAGCTTTGAGGGCGGCGGTGAGTGCGGCTTTATCGCCATCAAAGAGCGGCAGCGGGGTGATCCCGGACGGCGGATAACGTAAAACGATCAGCCCGAAATCCCAGGAGGCCGCCCCGGGCGGCACAATCCAGCCATCGCCATCCGGTTTCAGGCGTTTGCCAAGCGACGGATCCACACGCCCCTCAATACCGTGAATTTCGTAGCGCCATATTCCTTTTTGCGACACAAAGCGCAGGGCGATTGCTTTATCCGGTTTGCCTTCAGGCGGCATTAACAGGCAATGTCCCGCCGTCAGCGCAAGGCGTGGCGTAATGAGGGTCGCGGTACATAAATTGCCGCTGGCGGTTTCCAGTTGCCCGATGGCATCCCAGGGCGATTCGGTAGGATCGGTGACACGCGTACGATCGTCATGACCAAAAAACAGCGTCTTTACCTCTTTGGCGCTAATGGCGTCATCGTCGCCATCATCCGCATGTGAAAAGCCAGCAAAAAGGCTAAACGTTCCCAGTAACAACACAACAGATTTACGCATATCACACTCTGGTGGGGGTAATTATGATTATTAAAAGTGAACCCTATGAAAATACTATAGACGCGACGGCGAGAAAGTGGGAGTAAAATCAGCGTGCTACATTCAGGAAAGATAAAAGTGGCTGGCGATGAGCGCGCATAAAATTAGCAGGATAAGAATGAACTCAAACCGATAGCGCCGCAGCATACGCCCTCCGGATATAAAAACGGCGCTGACCGCAAACCCGTTCAGCGCCGGTTTACCAACGTGCCCCGAAGGGCACGGTTAAGCTTGTACTCTTACGCTGCTGGCTGTGCAGCAGGTTTAGCCGCTTCGTGTTTTGCCGCTTTTTTGTGATGCTTTTTAGCCGCCTGGGCTTTCTGCTCTACCGCAGGTTTTGCCGCTTTTTTGTGGTGCTTTTTCGCGGCCTGCGCTTTCTGTTCTGCCGCTGGTTTAGCCGCTTTGTGATGTTTTTTATGGTGAACCGTTTTGGCCGGAGCAGCGGTGGATGCCGCAGGCGCTGCGGTGGCGGTAGTTTCAGCCGCGAATGCAGCGGAAGACAGACCCATAGTAGCGGCAACAACCAGAGCTAATACTTTTTTCATTTTCATACCCTCGAATTTGGTTTTTCATTTAACCCCACTGCGGGGCCGTTGAAATAACTATATCCCTGTAAATTCGGGGTTTCCGTGAGTGATTGGTATCGGCGTGTAACCATATGTACAACGCCGGGGCGGCCCCCCGGCGCGTTCGGTTACAGGTAGCGGGACGTCAGATGTTCGCGGAAGTAGCGGATATTCAGATCTTCACCCGTGGCCTGGGTGATGAGCTGCGACGTGCTGAAACGGCTGCCGTGCTGCCAGATATTCTGACGCAGCCAGTCAAACAGCGCCGAGAAATCGCCCCCGGCGATGGATGCCTGCAACCCGGGCAGCGCAGTTTTGGCGGCATGGAACAGCTGTGCCGCATACATTGCCCCCAGCGTGTAAGACGGGAAGTAGCCAAAACCGCCGTCGGTCCAGTGGATATCCTGCATACAGCCGTTGCGGTAGTTATCTTTGGTGGATAACCCAAGCCAGGCCTGCATTTTCTCATCCCATAACGCGGGAATATCATCGACTTCAATTTCGCCGTTGATTAGCGCGCGCTCGATCTCATAGCGCAGCACCACATGCGCCGGATAGCTCACTTCATCCGCATCAACGCGGATGTAGCCCGGCTTCACGCGCTGGTTCCAGGCAATAAAATTCTCTTCGCTGAATGCCGCCTGGCTGCCGAAACGGGCATGAACCGCCGGAAGCAGATGCTTCAGGAAAGCGTCGCTGCGGCCCAGCTGCATTTCAAAGAACAAGCTCTGGGATTCATGGATCGCCGTAGAGCGCGCCAGCGCAACGGGCTGACCGGCCCACGCTCGCGGAAGGTTTTGCTCGTAGCGGGCATGTCCGGTTTCGTGGATCACGCCGAAAAGCGCGCTGAGCAGTTCATCTTCATCGTAACGCGTGGTGATACGCACATCTTCCGGTACGCCGCCGCAGAACGGGTGGGCGCTAACGTCCAGACGACCGCCATTAAAATCGAAGCCAAGCATTTTCATCGCTTCCAGGCCCAGCTCGCGCTGCGTGGCGGTCGGGAAGGGACCCTGTGGCGGAACGAACGATCGTTGAGCCTGTTTTTCCACAACCTTTGCCAGCAGCTCCGGCAGCCAGGACTTCAGATCGCCGAACAGCACATCCAGGCGAGCGCTGGTCATGTCGGGTTCAAAGATATCCAGCAGCGCGTCGTAAGGCGTGCAGCCTTTAGCCTCAGCGCGCAGGCGGGCCTCTTCACGACTGAGTTTCACCACCTCTTTCAGGTTGGCTGAAAAGCCCTGCCAGTCGTTGGCCGGACGCTGAGTGCGCCACGCGTGTTCACACCTGCTGCCCGCTAGCGATTTGGCCTCCACCAGCGATTCCGGCAGTAAAGTGGCCTGCTGGTAGTGGCGTGTCATTTCACGCAGGTTGGCTTGCTCAACGTCGTTCAGATCTTCGTCTGCCGCCGCCGCCAGCCATTCACCCACTTTTTTATCGGTCAGGATCTGATGTTGCAGGACGCTCATCTCCGCCAGCGCTTCACCGCGCGCGGCACTGCCACCTGGCGGCATCATGGTGAACATGTCCCAGCTGGCGATGGAGGAGAGGTGCGAGAAGCGGGAGAGGCGCTGGAAGGTTTTGGTAAGAGATTGATAAAAATGGTTATTTTTCATTCTGTGCTCTCGTTGTGTTTGAATGTCATAACGAGCATACAGAGGTTCATATCTGATTAAAACATATGTTACTTATTCAAATGACGTTGATATTCTATGTTATCGAATAACCTGCGCAAATAAATAATGTTGTTTATATTGATTGGGTGAATTATTTGGATGTTGAAAATAGCTCTCATAGTCAAATATAGAAGAGTGTATAGGAATATTCTTATCTGGCGCGATATTCAATGCGTCAAAGTCAATTAATAGGCAACTCTTATAATGAATAAATTTATTTTCTGCGCGATTGCAGCGCCTTTGCTAAGTGGCTGCGCGATGCAACCCGTTCCTTCTCAGTATAGAAATGCCACAATTACCCTTATTGGGCATAGTAAGGCAGAAGCAATGACTGATTTAGGGATACCAACACGTACAATGCCCATCAATGGCAGTCAGACGATGTATCAGTGGGACAGTAATCAGGGGACAACGTCTGTCGGTTCTTTTAGTACTGATACTAATGCTGTGGCGGTGAGTGGTTCCAGTTATCAGGGATATGGTAACGGTTTTTCTGGTGGGGCGGTTGGAACATCTGACACCACTGGAAATTATGGCAGTGCTACGGCAACTCATATTTGTGCATTGTCATTATCAATAGATAATAAAACTGATAAAGTACTTTCGGGCACCTTCAATGGAACTGTTGATGAAGCTTGCATGAATCATTTTAGCAATGTTATTACATTGGACCCTAACGCGGTTAATGCTAATAAAGCAGCAATAATGCATAACCAGCATGTAAAAGAGGCTAAAGCAGTGGTGGGTGTATTGGCTATTGTTGGCGCAGGTATTGCCGCTTACAATACTCGTTGATTTAAGTCTTTTAAAACGAAAGGCCATCAAATTTGGCCTTTCGTAATATGCAATATCGTCAGTTCAATTAAATTTAATGCAGTCGTTTATGCAGGCTCGCGCCCACCAGCAGCGCCGCGCACAGCATCAGCGCGATAAATCCGCCCACGCCGTTCCAGCCGTAGTTGTGCCAGAACACCCCGCCGAGCGTACCGGCTATGCTGGAACCAAGATAGTAACTGAACAGATACAGTGACGAAGCCTGACCTTTGGCGCGGCGCGCGCGTGGGCCAATCCAGCTGCTGGCAACGGAATGCGCGGCAAAGAAGCCCGCAGAGAAGAGCAGCATTCCGGCAAAAATCAGCCACAGGGAAGAGAAAAGCGTCATCAGCAGTCCGAACAACATCACGGCGGTGGAAACCAGCATCACCGGACCACGACCGAAGCGCGCGGTCATGGCGCCCGCTTTTGGCGAACTCCATGTCCCGGTGAGATATGCCACAGAGAGCAAACCCACCAATGCCTGACTAAGATGCCACGGTGAAAGCATCAGACGATAGCCGATGTAATTAAACAGCGTCACGAACGAGCCCATCAGCAGGAAACCGGTCAGGAACAAACGGGGCAGCCCTTGATCGCGCCAGTGCAGACGAAAGTTGATAAATAACGTTTTCGGACGCAGGGAGGTCGGGCGGAAATGGCGCGATTCCGGCAGGATTTTCCAGAACATCAGCGCCGAAGCGAGGGCGAAGCAGCCGATAACGGCCAGCGCAATGCGCCAGTTAAAGAAATCAGTAAACACACCGCTGAGCAGGCGTCCGCTCATCCCGCCGATAGAGTTCCCGCTAATGTACAGCCCCATGGAGAAGGCCACGAAGCTCGGGTGGATCTCCTCGCTGAGATAGGTCATCCCGACCGCCGCCACGCCGCTGAGGGATAACCCAATCAGCGCGCGCATGACCAGAATGCCGTGCCAGCTGGTCATCATGGTGGACAGCAAGGTACACACGGAGGCCAGCATTAACGCCGTTACCATGACCTGCTTACGCCCGATGGCATCCGAAAGTGGCCCGGTGAACAGCAGACCGATCGCCAGCATCCCGGTTGAAATGGAGAGCGAAATACTGCTGCTGGCTGGCGACACGCCAAATTCATGCGACAGGACCGGCAGGATCGGCTGAACGCAGTAGAGCAGGGCGAAAGTGGCGAGACCCGCTGAGAAGAGCGCCAGCGTGACGCGCATAAACTGGGGGGTACCACGTTTAATAAACTGAACCGGCTGCGGTGCTGCGGGTAAATCATCAATGTCGCTGGCCGGCGCGATATCAACGGTCGTTGTACGGCTCACACATAATCCTTGCTTAAACATCCCCGTGGTTTCTGGTGACGGGTATGACCACAAGATTAGGGTAGGAAAATGTAAAATATTCTGTCTAATAT
>NZ_JBLVXX010000038.1:0-55684 GCF_048283985.1 Enterobacter cloacae complex sp. 6730903
CATATAGATTTTAACAGTGTATTACAAACGATCAATTGCTGATCGATAAGGAAATATCCTGTTTAACCGTGATTTTTCAGGATAAAGGGAAAGAATTTTTTGCTGAAGTGACATTTTTTGGCTAATAATATTCTGAAATAAATTGATCAAACAATGATCAGTTGGCTTACTTGTAATTTAGTTGCGGTATTAAAAGCAGATTAATAATTATCAGGGCAATCGAAAGGGGTTAAATTTGTTAGCTGAGTGTTAATTCAAGAATGTTTACAGACGCGGCGTATTACTTTTCAATACGTAGACGTTAAAAGGTATTTGATTTACTATTTATTCAGAAGCAACGTTACAGAAGATTTTAAATTTATTACTAACCACAACGTATTCAGTGTTATTTTCGGCCAGAAGTCATTCCTCAGTTGAAGGATATCTGTGTATGGCCTTCTGAAAATATACGGATTATCACCATGGGATGGACCCTGCTTTATTCTATAAGGTCGCGTCACCCATTCTGCTAAAACCCTTTCGGTGGCGTTTTTAAATCCTTATAGCGGTTATTGTACCTGGTACAACAAGTCTATATCTGTTTAATTTACAGAGGGGAAAGTGTTCCAAATGAAAATCAAAAATGTGGCGCTGGCGATTGCCGCGGCGGGGCTGCTGTTATCTTCTCAATCGGTACTGGCAAGCAGTGATTCTGGCGTTAATGCTTCTCTGGATACCGGTGCGGGTTCGCAAAGTACGGGCGGGGTGATCAATTTTACCGGGAAGATTACCCTTATTTCCTGTGATATTACTCCGGCCTCAAAAAACAAAACGGTAGACCTTGGGGCGTGGGCACAAAGTTACTTTGACGATCACAACGAAACGACGCCGCGCGAGTTCAAAATCAACGTGGAAAACTGCCCGAAGACGGTTGAATCGGTTGCGGTACTGTTTGACGGAACCAAAGATACGGTGAATGACACACTGCTACAGGTTACGCCAGGCGAAGGTATGGCGACGGGTGTCGGCGTGAAGCTTTATAACAGCGATCGCAGCACCGCGATTAAACCGGGTACGGTATCTGAAACAACCGCACCGGATGCAGAAGGCAATGCTGAATTAACTTTCTATGCCGCACTTGACAAAGATGGCACGGAAATCAACGCCGGCGATGTTAACGCCGTTTCTAACTTCCTGATGGTTTATAACTGATTTCACTGTCAGCCACCTCCAGAGATAATAATGATGAAACGTTTATCGTATATTATGCTCACTGCATTAATGGTTAGTTCTGCGTCAGTTTCCGCTGGCGTTGTAATGGGGGGAACACGGATCGTATACCCACAACACAGCAAGGAGGTGGCATTTTCTGTTTCTAATATGGAAAGTGCGGTTCCCTATCTTATTCAGTCGTGGGTTGAAGGCGATGGGCAGGGTAAAAATAACGCTGCGCCATTTATTGTCACGCCACCTCTGTTCAGACTTGATCCGGAGCAGACCAACACGCTGCGTATTCAATATACCGGCGCTCCGCTGCCCACAGATCGTGAATCTGTATTCTGGCTCGATATTAAAGCGATTGCGCCAAAGCCAAAAGAGAGCAGCAACGAATTACAAGTTAACGTTAAATCGAAATTTAAAATTTTCTATCGCCCGGACAATCTGAAAGGGGACGCTGCCACTGCCTGGCAGAAAATAACGTTTTCGCGGACGGGAAAAGGGCTTAAGGCCGCCAACCCGACGCCATACTACGTCTCTTTTTATCGGCTGTCCGTTGGCGGGCATAAAATTGAGCAGCCGGGCATGATCGGTCCAGGGGAAACCCGTGAATGGCCTGTGTCCGCCTCCGGGGGCGTAAGCTGGTCGGCTATTAATGATTTTGGTGCCATCACCGCCACCCACACCCAGCCTCTTTAAGACCATGCCTTTTCGCCTGTTTCGTTACGCGCCGCTTTCGGTGTTGCTGCTTAGCTTCAGCCGCGCGGGGATGGCCGAGGATTACTTTGATCCCGCCGCGCTGGAGCTTTCCTCTACCGAACAGAAAACGGCGGATCTGCACTATTTCTCTGAAAAGGGCGGGCAAATGCCAGGTACCTGGCTCGTGACGCTGGAGATTAACGGACGCGAGGAGCGGCATCAGGAGATCACCTTCGTCAATGAGAAAGGCAACCTGCAACCCGTTTTTAGCGTATCGCTGCTGGAAGCGCTTGGCGTAAATGTAGGGGCCATTCCTGCATTCTCCCGGTTGCAGGAGGGAGAAACGTTCACGCACCTCGAGGATTTTATTCCGGCAGCACGAACCTCTTATGATTTCAACCAGCAGCGTCTTTTTCTCAGCCTGCCGCAGGCGGCGATGAAACACCGCAGCCGTGGCTACGTGCCGCAGTCGCAGTGGGACGATGGTATCCCGGCGGCATTTACTGATTACAGTCTGTCGGGCGGCCAGGCACATCATCAGCGTGGCGTCACGACATCCAGCTATCTGAGCCTGCGTAACGGTATCAATCTGGGGGCGTGGCGGTTGCGCAACACCTCCGCCTGGAGCCACAGCGACGCGGGCGGCGACCATTTTCAGTCGCAAAGTAGCTGGCTGACCCGGGATATTCGCCGTCTTAACAGCCAGCTACGGATCGGCGATGCCTGGACCGCAGGTGACGTCTTCGATAGCGTGGCGTTTCGCGGGGTACAGCTCACATCAAGCGAAAGCATGTTGCCCGACAGCCAGCGCGGCTTCGCACCAACCATCCGCGGCGTCGCACACAGCTTCGCTAAAGTCTCCGTTTCGCAAAATGGCTATGTGATCTATGAAACCTGGGTGGCCGCCGGGCCATTTATCATTAACGATCTGTTCCCCGGCGCACAAAGTGGCGATCTACAGGTGACGATCACGGAAAGTGACGGCTCAACGCGCGTCTTTACCCAACCCTATTCTGCGGTGCCGTTTATGCGACGCCTGGGCAGCCTGAAATACAGCCTCAACGCCGGACGATTTCACTCCGGCTCCGGCGATGCGCGTTCACCTGAGTTTGTTGAAGGCGCTTTCTTCTACGGCCTGCTCTCGAGGATGACGGTGTATGGCGGCTTTCGTACGGCGAGCAACTATCAGGCCGGTGCAATTGGCGTAGGCAGAGGGTTTGGCGCATTCGGCTCGCTGGGCATTGACGATACGCTGGCAAAAAGCCGTTTACCCGACGGCAAAAGCGCGATGGGGCAAGCGTGGCGCATTCAGTACCAGAAAGATTTCAGCGCTACCGGCACCGCCTTCAACCTGGCGAGTTATCGCTATGCCTCGCGCAATTACTATGAATTTAGTGAACTGAATCAGTCTGACAGCCAACAGCTGCAACTCAATAATCGCCGTAGCCGCTCGCAGGTCACCTTCTCACAGACGCTGGGTCAGTTCGGCAGCCTCAGCGTCTCGGCATGGATGCAGGATTACTGGCATACGTCCGGGCAGGATAAAACCATCCACATTGGCTGGTACACCAGCTGGCGAGGCATTTCCTGGGGCGCGGGGTATGACTACACCGACTCAGCGCTTGAGCAGCATCCCGATCGTACCGTGTCGTTTAACGTCAATGTTCCGCTTGGTCACTGGTTACCGGACAGCTCGGTCAGTTACTTCATCAACCACAACAATCGTGGGATGACCACTCAGCAGGTGTCACTCAACGGCAGTGCGCTGGCGAATCGCAACCTTAATTACAGCGTTCAGCAGAGTAAGGCCAGCGAGGGACAAGCCGACAGTACCAGCCTTGCGCTGCAATACAACGGTGGCTACGGCAACGTCAGCCTCGGTTATGACCACAGCCGAAGCGGTAGCAACGCGAGCCTCGGACTCGCCGGAGGCGTTATCGCCACGCAGTATGGCGTCACGCTTAGCCAGCCGCTGGGCGATACCGTCGCCCTGCTACGCGTGCCCGGCGCGGCGAACGTTGAGCCGGAGGGCTACAACGGGATCCATACCGACAGCCGCGGCTATGCGGTCATGCCAACGCTCTCGGCGTATCGCAAAAATACCGTCAGCCTTGATACGGCGACGCTGGGTGAGAACGTCGACGTTGAGCAGAGCGGTCTGACGCTCATTCCCACCAGCGGCGCGGTGGTGCTGGCCAATTACAAAACCCACATTGGTTATCGCGTTCTGTTTTCCCTGCGCTACCACGGTGAACCGTTGCCGTTTGGCGCGCAGGCTGAAGTGGTGGAGCAGAACCGCCATTCTGCAAACCGAAGCATGGTCGCTGACGGCGGTCAGGCCTACCTGAGCGGCGTACCAGAGCGCGGCACCCTGCGCGTCACCTGGTATGAAAACGGGGAACAGCAGCAATGCCAGACACCTTTCAGACTGGGAAAAGCGCATATGGCCCCCGGTATCGCCACGCTGTCAGTTGAGTGCCATTAGAGGAATATCATGCGTCGTTTTATTCACTGGTTTTTCTATCTGAGCCTTCTTTCGCTTTTTGGCATGCTGAGTTTTCATGCCCATGCCCAGACTTCAACCTGCCGCACCACGCGCGATCAGTGGGTCGTTCAGGTGCCTTATGCCATTGGGTATGCGCCCGGCACGGCTGACTGGACGCCGATCTCAGCGCCGATACAGTCTACCGGGGCGGATTTCTACAGCTGTGATGGCGGGAATGATGCCTGGCGTAGTATTGGCTTTGTCGACGTGGATAACCCCGTCGGCACGGTGGTTGGTGAAGACGGCGCGTCACGTCACGTCTACAAAACTCAGATCGACGGCATCGGCTACGCGCTGGGATTCCGGGAACAGCAGTACTGCGGCGCCGATGCGATACGCTATATTGACGGCACCAGCCCGGTGAATGGCAATGAGTCCCGGCGCATTTGCGACGCATCGCAAAACCCCGCCTTTGCCAGCGCCTCAACGTACAAAATGCAGTTCTGGGTGGTGTTTTACAAAATTCCAACGACCAGCTCCATGCCTGACGATAACGCCAATTCCCAGGAGCAAAATGTCGGATCGCTGATATTGCAGGCGGGAGAAAATCAAGCCAGCGCCACCAACGTGGCGACACCGGTACAGATCCATCTCGCCAGCTTCACCGTCAGGCGTACCAGCTGTTCAGTGGGCTCTCGCAGCATTCTTGTTCCCATGGGGAGCGTGAGCCAGCGTGAATTTCACGGCATCGGCTCCCGCGCCGGAGGCGGACGCTTCAGCATTCCGGTGACCTGCGAAAATAACACAGCGGTGAAGATGGGTTTCTTTGGCGATACCACGCCGGGCAACGATCGGGCGCTGGCGTTGACGAAGCAGGAGAATAGCGCCAGCGGTGTCGGGATCGAACTGCTTTACGGTGACAATACCGGTTCGGTTCAGGGGCAGGTGGTACCGTGGAACACCCCGCAGGTGTCGGCGCTTGGGCAAGTGGGGGATAACCAGACGCAAACCTTCTGGTTTGATGCGCATTACATTCAGACGGAAGAGAACGTGACGGCGGGAAAAGCGGATGCGATGGCGACGTTTAACCTGATTTACAACTGAGTTTCCCCTGCCGCAGCGGCAGGGGAGGACGATCAAAACGCGGTCTTACAAAAACCCGTCATCTCTTTCAGGCCCATTTCGCGGCCAAGCTCAGTCATCGGGTGCACCACCACCAGGCCACGGACGCTTTTCTTCAGCTTACCCATGTCGGCCTGCTCTTTTTTGGTGATCGCGCGGCGATGCGGCATGTTCATCAGCTTCTGCGCTTCTTTACTCAGCTTCTGGCCTTTCACTTCGCGCAGGCGCTCAATTTCCGCCTCCAGCTTCACGGACTCTTTTTCCAGCTCGGCATATTTCTCGGCGGAATCGACCAGGGAGAGGCCAGCCATCTGATGGCGGATCAGATCCAGACGGTCGCTCAGGCGTTTAATTTCGTTCTTTTCGACTTCTTTCATGACAAATAACTCTGAAAACGGGGAATTTACAGGGAAGGATACACCAATGTGTGCGGGCTTACTTCTGAAACGCTTTTTTTAAGCTGATTTTAGAAATCAGCTCAGTCAGGGAAAGCACCATGGTGGAGCGCACAACCTGTTGATAACGCAGCTTTTGCATCGCGTACAGCTCTGGGTCGCTGTTATCAAACTGAGGTGCGGGAGGGAGCGCGGATACGCAGTGCAGTTCGCCGAAGGGCCCCAGTATCTCATCATCGGTAAAGGTGTACTCATTACCGTCATGATTGAGCTCTTCGCGCAGCGCCATTAACAGCTCGGCGTCCTCATACTCCTGGCGGTTCAGCACGCCAAGACCGTAAATCAGCTTCAGCCGTACCGATAAATCGCCCAGCGGTCCGTCTCCGTCCAGTAACGGTTCTACAGCATACTTTACCGCGTAGTCGTCTTTGCGAAACACCTGAAGCACCAGAATGTTCACCGCCTCGGTTAACAGCTCGACGGCGGCAATCAGGAAACTTCGTACGGTTTTGCCAGCATTCAGACGCTCAAGCACACGATTTTCAAAGGCCTGGGTTTGTTCCATTATTGCCTGCATATCTGACAATCTGTTATTCGGGCGCAGGCTAACCTGCGCCGGACTCTGCATCATTTGGTTGCGTTGTATGCGTTAACCGCCTCCACAACCACGTCGCTGTTGGCGTCCAGACCGGAGATCTGCGCCAGCGCAGCCTGCGCGCCTTTGTCATCAATCAGCTGAGCCAGCTCAATCGCCTGCGGGTCCTGCTCGCTGCGGTAGTGCATCGCGGCGGCAATCCCTTTCACCAGGTTGGCGTGCGGCAGGCCGTATTCCAGCGTGCCCAGCAGCGGTTTAATCAGGCGGTCACCCGCCCTCAGTTTGCGCAGCGGCTGACGACCCACGCGCTCAACGTCATCTTTCAGATACGGGTTTTCAAAACGACCGAGGATTTTCTGGATGTATGCTGCGTGTTTATCAGCATCAAAACCGTAGCGTTTGATCAGCACCGCGCCGCTCTCTTCCATTGCCCCTTTGACCACCGCACGGATGTTCTCATCGAGGATCGCGTCACGAATCGTCTGATGACCGGCCAATTTTCCGAGGTACGCGGTTATAGCATGCCCGGTGTTCAGCGTGAAGAGTTTACGTTCGACAAATGCCATCAGATTATTGGTTAATTCCATTCCCGGAATGGTCGGCAGCGCGCCCTTAAACTGGGTTTTATCGACGATCCACTCGCTGAAGGTTTCCACGGTCACTTCCAGCGGGTCGTTGGTGGCGGATTCTGACGGCGGAACGATGCGATCCACGGCGGAATCCACAAAACCGACGTGCGCTTCAACCCAGGCTTTATCTTCGTCGGCGACGGCTGCCATAACGTGGCCTTTCAGTTGCGTGGTGCCGCGCACCATGTTTTCACAGGCGATGATGTTCAGCGGCGTTTCAACGCCCTGTGCTTTACGTTTCGCCAGGCCTTTCGCAACCGCCGGGGCGATACGCTCAAGCACCACCGGACCCACGGCGGTGGTGACCAGATCAACGCTCGCGATGAGGTCAATCACGTCGTCGCCAATGCTGCTTACCGCGTTGACGCCAGAGACCGTTTCAACCTTTTCGTTTTCACCCACCACGTGAACCTGATAGCTATGACGGGCATTCAGGGCATCCAGAACCACCTGATTCACATCGGCGAATGTCAGGGTAATGCCCGCGTCTGCCAGCAGTTTACCGATAAAGCCACGACCGATATTACCTGCGCCAAAATGTAATGCTTTCATAGTGTTAACCTTCATCAATGTTTTTACCCGAGAGGGCTGGGGTGAGGAACGTTTTCCCCTCACCCTAGCCCTCTCCCCGGGGGGAGAGGGAAGAGGCGCTGTTACTTGTTCAGCAATGCCAGAACTTCTTCAACGCTGGTGGTGTTGGCCAGACGCTCAATAACCGTTTCGTCATCCAGCGCGTTGGTCAGGCTGGTAATCACCTGGATATGCTCGTTGTTGCGAGCGGCGATACCAATCACCAGACGGGCGATGTCGTCCTCTTCTTCACCGAAGCGCACACCATCAGGATACTGACAGAACACCACGCCGGTTTTCAGCACGCGGTCTTTGGCTTCCACCGTACCGTGTGGAACCGCGATGGATTCACCCAGGTAGGTTGGGGTCAGCTTTTCGCGTTCCAGCATCGCCTCAACGTACTCAGGCTGAACGTAGCCGCCTTTCACCAGCTGCTCACCGGCGAAGCGAATGGCCTCTTCTTTATTGGTCGCCGTGCGGCCAAGGAAGATGTTTTCAGCGCCCAGTTTGAACAGATGCGCGTTGCTCTCGTCGAAGCTGTCTTGCAGGCTGGTACGCACTTTCACTTCGTTATCTTCATGGCGCTGCGCCGCCACCAGGCGTTCGGTCAGGCTGGCGTACAGGCCGCTGTCGAGGAAGTTGGTCAGGGAAATGTGCTGTGCCTGCGGTACCTGACGCATAGCGCGTTCGGTCAGATCGCGGTGCGTGATCACCAGGTCAACGTCCGGCGGCAGGCTGTTAATCGCGCTGTTGGTGACGGAGATGTTGGTCAGACCCGCATCCTGCACTTTCTTACGCAGTACGCCCGCACCCATTGCGCTGGAGCCCATACCGGCATCACAGGCCACGATGATTTTACGCACGTGGCTCAGGTCGTTAGAGACATCGCCCGCCGCCAGCGGCGTTGCGCCTTTGGATTCGGCTTTCATGTCATGCATACGACGGGTTGCCGCTTCGATATCGTCGTCTTCTTTCACCTTGCTGGTTTTCAGCAGGATAGCGGAGGCCACGAAGGAGACCGCCATGGCCGCACAGATCGCCGCGATGTTCGCGAAGTAGGCGCCTTTCGGGGTCATCGCCAGCACCGCCAGGATAGAGCCCGGAGAAGCAGGAGACACCAGACCACCGCCCAGCACGCTCAGGGTGAACACGCCGGTCATACCGCCAAGGATAACGGCCAGGATCAGACGTGGGTTCATCAGCACATACGGGAAGTAAATTTCGTGAATACCGCCCAGGAAGTGAATGATCGCCGCGCCGCCAGCAGACTGTTTCGCGCTGCCGCGACCAAAGAACATGTATGCCAGCAGAACGCCCATACCCGGACCCGGGTTCGCTTCAATCAGGAAGAAGATGGACTTGCCGAGATCGTGTGACTGCTGAATACCCAGCGGTGAGAAGATACCGTGGTTGATGGCGTTGTTCAGGAACAGGATTTTCGCCGGTTCAACGAAGATAGACGCCAGTGGCAGCATGTCGTGCGCCACCATGAAGTTAACGCCCGCCGCCAGCAGCTTGGACAGCACTTCAACCGCCGGGCCAATGCCGAGGAACGCCAGAATCGCGAGGATCATCCCGATGATGCCCGCAGAGAAGTTGTTCACCAGCATTTCGAAGCCGGATTTGATCTTGCCATCAACCCAGACGTCAAATTTCTTGATCGCCCAGCCGCCCAGAGGACCGGCAATCATCGCACCGAGGAACATCGGCATATCCGCACCGACGATAACACCCATGGTTGTGATGGCACCCACGACGCCACCACGGTCACCGCCCACCAGACGACCACCGGTATAACCGATGAGCAGCGGCAGGAGATAGGTAATCATTGGGCCAACAAGTTTTGCCAGCGTTTCGTTAGGCAACCACCCTGTCGGAATAAATAATGCGGTGATAATACCCCACGCGATAAACGCGCCGATATTTGGCATCACCATGTTGCTGAGGAAACGACCAAAGCTTTGCACTTTGATCTTGAAATCGGATGACATAAAACACCCCTTCTTATGTTTACGCTTAGGCTTGTGGCCCGAGGTTTATCGTTAATGTGCGGCGGCAGAGGTAGCCGGGCCCTGTTCTGATGCTGTGAAATCTGGCACTGAATCGTTCAACTGTCCAGACAGCGAAATTTTGTGTGATCTGAATCACATGAATGTAGGGGGTGAGGACATTAATGAAGTGATCGCGATCACATAATGAGTGTGTAAAAAAAATACATCGCTCAGAATTACGCCAAAATGGGCGGCGTTTTGTGATTTGCATCACAATGTTACGTTGGCTGTTTGTTTCCAGATTGTGATTTGATTCACAAAATATTTTTATGCAGATTTCTTCCGTATCCCCTCACGGCAGGAATGCGATACGCACACCTGCCTTTTTCCACGGCTTGATCCATACTGACCTCTTTGTGGGCATTAAGGATAAGCAATGAAACTCATCGGCAGTTATACCAGTCCTTTCGTGCGTAAGATTTCGATTCTCCTGCTGGAGAAAGGGATTGAATTTGAATTCGTGAATGAACAGCCCTACAACGCAGAGAACGGCGTTGCGCAGTACAACCCGCTGGGGAAAGTCCCGGCGCTGGTAACGGACGAGGGCGACTACTGGTTTGATTCCCCGATCATTGCGGAGTACATCGAACTGCTTGGCGTTGCGCCAGCCATGCTGCCGGCGGACCCAAAAGCAGCGCTGGCGATGAAGCAAATTGAAGCCCTGGCGGATGGCATTATGGATGCGGCATTAACGTCCGTACGCGAACAGGCAAGGCCCGCCGCCCAGCAGTCAGAAAATGAGCTGCTGCGCCAGCGCGAAAAAATCAGCCGCAGCCTGGATATGTGCGAACAGCTGATCCGCGACGGGAAAATTCAGAGCGATAGCCTGAATCTGGCGACGATCGCCATCGCCTGCGCCATTGGCTACCTCAATTTCCGCCGCGTCTCGCCGGGCTGGTGCGTGGATCGTCCGCTGCTGGTCAAACTGGCGGAAACGCTCTTCCAGCGCGAAAGTTTTGCCCGGACTGAACCGCCAAAGGCTTGATGCGGGTTATAACACTTCCTGGCGGGAGGCGGTACAATCCCCCCACATGTTAACTCCCTCTCCCGTCGGGAGGGGGGAAGATATTTACTCGCCAGGCGCATTCATGACTACTCAACATTCCCTCTACAGCCAGATCCCCGCTACCGATCGTCTGCTTCGTGACCCGCGCATCACTGCGGTGCTGGAGCAGTTTGGCCATACTGCAACGGTCGACATGCTACGCCAGCTTCAGGACGATGCGCGTCGCCATATTCAGGCTGAGAACGCGCTACCCGGCTGGTGCGAGGCGTGGGAGCAGGAAGTTGAACGCAGGCTGAGCAAGCACGGGCAAAGCGCGTTGCGCCCGGTTATTAACCTGACAGGCACGGTTCTGCACACCAATCTGGGCCGGGCACAGCAGGCCGAAGAGGCAACAGAGGCCGTCACCCGTGCCATGCGCTCGCCGGTGACGCTGGAGTACGATCTGGACGGCGCCGGGCGTGGGCATCGCGATCGCGCGCTGGCGGATCTTCTCTGCCAGATCACCGGCGCGGAAGATGCCTGCATTGTGAATAACAACGCGGCGGCGGTGCTGTTAATGCTGGCGGCCACCGCGAGCGGAAAAGAGGTTGTCGTCTCTCGCGGCGAGCTGGTGGAGATCGGCGGGGCGTTTCGTATTCCGGACGTCATGCGCCAGGCGGGCTGCACGCTGCATGAAGTGGGCACAACCAACCGTACCCATGCAAAAGATTATCGCGCGGCGGTGAATGAAAATACCGCCCTGCTGATGAAAGTGCATACCAGCAATTACCATATTGAGGGGTTCACCAAAACGGTGGAAGAGGCTGAACTGGCCGCCATCGGGCGCGAGCTAAACGTGCCGGTGATTGCCGATCTCGGCAGCGGGTCGCTGGTGGATATGCGCCAGTACGGTCTGCCGAAAGAGCCGATGGTGCAGGAGATGATCGCCGCGGGCGTCAGCCTGGTCAGTTTCTCTGGCGATAAACTGCTGGGCGGGCCGCAGGCGGGGATTATCGTCGGCAGGCGCGAGCTGATTGCGCAGCTACAGCAGCATCCGCTGAAGCGCGCCCTGCGTGCCGATAAAATGACGCTGGCCGCGCTGGAAGCCACGCTGCGGCTCTATCTCCACCCGGAGAAACTGGCTGACCGCCTGCCCACGTTGCGTTTGCTGAGCCGTGATGCGGCCTCCATTCGCGCGCAGGCGGAAGCGCTACTGCCGCAGGTTGCTCCTCATTACCCTGAGTTTGACGTTCGTATCGAGCCTTGCCTGTCGCAAATTGGCAGCGGCTCGCTGCCGGTGGACAGGTTACCGAGCGAAGCGCTGACGTTCACCCCGCGCGACGGACGCGGAAGCCAGCTTGAGGCGCTGTCGGCGCGCTGGCGCGCATTACCGACGCCGGTGATTGGCCGGATCGGTGACGGGCGCATGTGGCTGGATTTACGCTGTCTGGAAGATGAAGTGCGGTTTCTGGAGATGATGTTGAAATGATTATTGCCACCGCCGGTCACGTTGACCACGGCAAAACCACGTTATTGCAGGCCATTACAGGCGTGAATGCCGATCGCCTGCCGGAAGAGAAAAAGCGCGGCATGACCATTGACCTGGGTTACGCCTACTGGCCGCAGCCCGACGGTCGCGTGCTGGGCTTTATCGACGTGCCCGGCCACGAGAAGTTTCTTTCCAATATGCTCGCGGGCGTGGGCGGGATCGATCATGCTCTGCTGGTGGTCGCGTGCGATGACGGGGTGATGGCGCAAACGCGCGAGCATCTGGCGATCCTCCAGCTGACGGGAAACCCGCAGTTGACCGTCGCCCTCACCAAAGCGGACCGTGTGGATGAGGCGCGAATCGACGAGGTGCGTGAAGAGGTGCTGACGGCGCTGAGTGAATACGGTTTTAAGGATGCCGCATTGTTTGTCACAGTGGCGACAGAAGGCCGCGGTATCGACGCTCTTCGCGACCATTTGCAGCAGATCCCGTCTCGTGAACAGGCCAGCCATCACCGCTTCCGTCTGGCGATCGACAGGGCGTTTACCGTGAAAGGGGCCGGGCTGGTGGTGACCGGTACCGCGCTGAGCGGCGAAGTGAACGTGGGCGATACCCTGTGGCTGACGGGCGTGAACAAACCGATGCGCGTGCGCGGGCTGCACGCGCAAAACCAGCCGGTGGAACGGGCCCACGCCGGGCAGCGTATCGCGCTGAATATTGCCGGTGATGCCGAAAAAGACCAGCTTAACCGCGGCGACTGGCTGCTGGCCGACGCGCCGCCGGAGCCTTCTGAACGGATCATCGTTTCACTCCAGACCCACACGCCGCTGACCCAGTGGCAGCCGCTGCATATCCACCACGCGGCCAGCCACATCACCGGACGCGTGTCGCTGCTGGAAAACGATCTCGCCGAACTGGTGTTCGACTCCCCGCTCTGGCTGGCGGATAACGACCGCCTGGTTCTGCGCGATATTTCGGCGCGGGAAACGCTGGCGGGCGCGCGCGTGGTCATGCTGGATCCGCCCCGTCGTGGCAAGCGTAAGCCCGAGTATTTACAGTGGCTGGCCGCGCTGGCCCAGGCCCGCGATGATAAGTCTGCGTTAGATATCCACCTTGAGCGTGGTGCGGTGGATCTGGCGGCGTTCGCCTGGGCGCGCCAGCTCAGCGGCGAAGGATTGCGTCTTCTGACGCAGGAGCCGGGTTTTATTCAGGCCGGGAACAGCCTGCTGAACGCGCCGGTGGCGGCGCGCTGGCAGCGCAAAGTGCTGAGCACGTTGGCGACCTACCATGAACAGCATCAGGATGAGCCCGGTCCGGGCCGTGAACGTCTGCGGCGCATGGCGTTGCCCATGGAAGACGACGCGCTGGTGCTGTTGCTGATTGAAAACATGCGTGAAAGCGGCGTGATTGCAAGTCATCACGGCTGGCTACACCTGCCGGAACACAAGGCTGGTTTTACCGCTGAGCAGGACGCGGTCTGGCAAAAAGTGGCAGCGCTTTTTGGCGATGAACCGTGGTGGGTGCGCGATCTGGCGCGTGAAACCCATACCGATGAGCAGCTGATGCGTCAGGTACTGCGCCATGCGGCGCAGCAGGGGATGATTGTGGCGATCGTGAAAGATCGTTATTACCGCAACGATCGGATCGTGGCGTTTGCGAACCTGATCCGGGAGCTGGATCAGGCGCGCGGATCAACCTGCGCCGCAGACTTCCGCGATCGGCTGAACGTGGGACGCAAACTGGCGATTCAGATCCTGGAGTATTTCAACCGCATCGGGTTTACGCGTCGTCGTGGCAATGACCATGTGCTACGCGACGCGCAGTTATTTCCCTAAGCGTTAAGCGCTGCGCGCCTGCTTCTGCTTAGCCAGCCAGACCGCGCCCAGCCTTCCCGCCTGGTTACCCAGCTCGCAGGGAAGGATGGGCACCCGGAGCGCCTCCCACTCCTCGAATCGCTGTAGGTATTTATCCAGCAGGAGATAGATTTTCTCCTGCTCGCTAATGCCGCCGCCAATTAGCACCGCCTGCGGATCAAACATGGAGATCACGCTGTAGATGCCCCGCGAGAGGAAATGCGCCCACTCTTCTATGGCCTCACGCAGATGCACGTCACTGTCCATGCGTTTAAACAGCTCCTCACCGTCAGGCATCTCATCTTCCGACACGGCCAGCGCGCGGCGGCAGGCTTTCATCAGGCCGCTGGCGGACGCCACTTCGTGCATCGGCTCGCCGTTGTTGCCAACGGGCAGCACGCCAAACTCACCCGCCCGGTAGTGCGACCCACGGTAGAGATCGCCCTCCATGACGATACCGCCGCCGATGCCGGTGCCGATGGTGATGCAGACGAAATGCTCATAGTCCTTACCGGCGCCCTGCCAGCGTTCGCCCAGCGCCGCGCAGTTGGCGTCATTTTCGGTTGTTACAGGGAGATCGGTCAGCTGTGCGAAAAGCTCGCACAGGTTCTCGCCGTCAAGGTAATCCAGCGCCCCGGCCTTGGCCGCTTCGCCGGTAAGGTGATTGATGTGGCCCGGAAAACTCACGCCGATGCCGACGATCTCATGCTCCTGGCGGTATTTATCCACCACCGTTTTCCACTTCTGTTTGAAGGTGCTTTCATCGTCAGGCGTATCATATTCATCGGATGTCAGTTCTTCGCCGTTTTCGTTGATCACGCCGTGTTTGATGTGGGTTCCGCCCACGTCAAAGCCGATAAATAGCTGCATTGCATCGTTCCTCATAACCCTCTGAGCTATTAAGTATGGCTCCGGCGGCAGAAACGAAACGTAAAGTACGGTAATCCGTGATACGGCTCGTAAACCCGTTACCGACTGGCGAGAAAATCACCAGCCGGAACTACCCTTGTTGTACACCTACTGCAAGGAGACGGTCATGACAAACAATCCTCCCTCATCGCGTATCCAGCCAGGCGAGTATGGTTTTCCTCTTAAGCTGAAGCCCCGCTATGGCAACTTTATCGGCGGCGACTGGGTGGCGCCCGTCGACGGTGAATACTATTCCAACCTGACGCCCGTTACCGGCCAGCCGCTGTGTGATATTGCCAGTTCGGGCAAGCGGGATATCGATTTAGCACTGGATGCGGCGCATAAGGCGAAAGATAAGTGGGGGCAAACGTCCGTTCAGGACAGAGCGGCCATTTTGTTCAAAATCGCCGATCGGATGGAGCAGAATCTGGAGCTGCTGGCGACCGCAGAAACGTGGGACAACGGCAAGCCGATCCGGGAAACCATGGCGGCGGACGTGCCGCTGGCGATTGACCATTTCCGCTATTTTGCGTCCTGCATTCGTGCCCAGGAGGGGGGAATAAGTGAAGTTGACAAAGATACCGTGGCGTATCACTTCCACGAGCCGCTCGGCGTGGTGGGGCAAATTATTCCGTGGAACTTCCCGCTGCTGATGGCGAGCTGGAAAATGGCGCCCGCGCTGGCGGCGGGTAACTGCGTTGTGCTGAAACCTGCACGCTTAACGCCGCTTTCGGTACTGCTGCTGATGGAGGTGATTGGCGACCTGTTGCCGCCGGGGGTCATTAACGTGGTCAACGGGGCCGGGGGAGAGATCGGCGAATATCTGGCTACTTCAAAGCGTATTGCCAAAGTGGCGTTTACCGGCTCAACGGAAGTGGGTCAGCAGATCATGCAGTACGCGACCCAGAACATCATTCCGGTCACCCTGGAGCTGGGCGGGAAATCGCCGAACATCTTCTTTGCCGACGTGATGGATGAAGAGGACGCCTTCTTCGACAAAGCGCTGGAAGGGTTTGCGCTGTTCGCGTTCAACCAGGGTGAAGTCTGCACCTGTCCGAGCCGCGCGCTGGTGCAGGAATCCATTTATGAGCGCTTTATGGAGCGGGCGATCCGGCGCGTGGAGTCGATTCGCAGCGGTAACCCGCTGGATAACGTCACCCAGATGGGAGCGCAGGTATCGCATGGCCAGCTGGAAACCATCCTCAACTATATTGATATCGGTAAAAAAGAGGGGGCCGATGTGTTGACCGGCGGTCGTCGTAAGGTGCTGGGCGGCGATTTGCAGGAGGGTTACTACCTTGAGCCGACCATCCTGTTCGGTAAGAACAACATGCGCGTTTTCCAGGAGGAAATTTTTGGACCGGTGCTGGCCGTCACCACGTTTAAAACCATGGACGAGGCGCTGGAACTCGCCAACGACACGCAGTATGGCCTGGGGGCGGGCGTCTGGAGTCGTAACGGTAATCTGGCCTATAAAATGGGCCGCGGCATTCAGGCCGGACGCGTATGGACAAACTGCTATCACGCCTATCCGGCTCATGCGGCATTTGGCGGCTACAAACAGTCGGGCATCGGGCGTGAAACCCATAAGATGATGCTGGAGCACTACCAGCAAACGAAATGTCTGTTGGTCAGCTACTCCGATAAACCGCTGGGGCTGTTTTAACCTCCGGGCTCAGGCCGTCCCGGGTAGGGTGACCTGAGCCGGGTTAAAGCCGGGTGGCGGCTTCGCCTTACCCGGCCTACTTTTTACTCCCTCTCCCGTGGGAGAGGGCTGGGGTGAGGGCAACAGGCCGCAGTTATTCAGCCCTCGTCCACCCATATCCGCATTTCCCCTTCTCCCCGGTTTGCCCAGCTAAACCACGGAATAAAGGTCAGCGTCCGGGGCTGACGTTCTACCGGCGAGTGGTCGTACTGCCACAGGGCATCAGTGTCCTTCGCCTGACACCCGATCCCTTCCGCCTGTATCAGCATCTTGTGCGCGAAAATGCCTTTGCCTTCAAATACCCGAAACGCGCTGTCCTTGGGCAAAGAAAGGTTATGCAGATTTGCGCCGTTATCGGCTTCTTCCAGGCAGTAAATCAGCGGTCCACGCTGCAATGCGACTTTCCCCGCCTGCTGGCGCACCTGCGGGTTGCCGTACACGCGGCGGACCGGCATCGGTAACGTCAGCGTCAGCGTGTCGCCTTCCTGCCAGCTGCGGTTGAGGTATAAGTATCCACGGGAGACCTCGCCTGTAATGGCCTGACCATTGAGCGAAACAGCCGGATCCGCACACCAGTCCGGCAGCCTCAGGGCCAGCGTGTGAGTCACCGGAACTGGTGAGGTTATCTCGATTTTCACCTGCTCATGCCACGGATAGTTCCCGCTAATCCGCAGCTGGAGGATGTTATCCCCAACCGGAATGGCGACGTCGTTCCCCACGTACAGGTTGATCAACAGCGCGTCCGGGCGAACGGTATAAATGTAGTGCCCCAGCGAGGTCAGCACGCGCGCAATATTCGGCGGGCAACAGGCGCAGCCGAACCAGCGCTGGCGCACCGGTTTGACGTGGTCATAGATATGGTTAAAGGCCAGGGTTTTCGGGTGCACTTCCAGCGGATTCACATAAAAGAAATGCTTACCGTCCAGCGCCATGCCGCCCAGCACCGTGTTGTACAGCGCGCGCTCCATCACGTCGGCGTAGTGGCCGTCCGCCTCCATCTCCAGCATCCGGCGGGCAAACATCATCAGGCCGATGGAGGCGCAGCTTTCGGCGTAGACCGTATCGTTGGGCAGATCGTAATCGCTGCTGAACGCCTCACCGCTGCTTTGCGAGCCAATCCCGCCGGTGATGTACAGCTGGCGTTGTGCCATGTTGTTCCACAGCCGCAGGCAATCCTGACGTTTCCCTTCGTCGTTGCTCAGGCGCGCCAGATGCGCCATGCCTGCCATCAGATAGACAAAACGCACGGCGTGGCCGATGGCCGTTTGTTGTTCCGCAAGGGGCAGATGCGCCTGGCTGTAGGCTTTGTCCTTAACCATCCACGCCGGGCCATAGGTGTTCCAGTATGACGTTCTGCCGCGCTTCTCGTATTCGATATCGTAGAAGTGAGGCTGCGCGCCGCGTTCCTCAATAAAGTATTTCACCAGATTGAGATAGCGTTGCTCCTGCGTGACGTCGTACAGCCGCATCAGCGCCAGCTCGATTTCCGGGTGGCCAGGGTAACCGTGCAGCTGGTTTTCGCCCGGGCCAAACACGCTGTCGATATGATCCGCCAGCCTGCACACCACGTCCAGCAGGCGGCGCTTTCCGGTTCCCTGGAAATACGCCACACCCGCTTCAATCATATGTCCGGCGCAGTACAGCTCGTGGCATTCGGCCAGATTGGTCCAGCGCTCGGCCGGTGCTTTCACCGTGAAATAGGTATTGAGATAGCCATCTTCGCACTGCGCCGCTGCGACCAGCTCGATCACCTCGTCGGCGGTTTTTTCCAGTTCAGCATCCGGCTTCTGGCACAGCGACCACGCCACGGCTTCGAGCCATTTCGCCACGTCGCTGTCCTGAAAGACCATCCCGTAGAACTCCCCCTGTTCCAGACCGGCCGCGATGCGGAAGTTGGCGATGGCGTGGCTGGGTTCGGCCTCCGCCACGCGATCGTTAAGCGCATCCCACTGGTAGGGGATCACCACATCGCGGACCAGCCGTTGGTACTGACCAAGAAACGGGTCGTTGATTTTCAGCTGATGCAGGTCGGCTTCCATTATGGTCATATCGTTCTCCTCAGGACTGTACATGACGCTGGCGCAAATCGGTGGCAATGCGCGACATCACGGGATTGTTAAGCCTGCACCAGCGGATAGCGACCGCCAGCAGCAGGTGGAAAAGGGCAGGGAGCAGCGTCTCCATGGCGGTGATGCCCTGCAATGAGGCGGGCGTCTGGTTACCTGCGCCTGGCTGATAGGCCACGGCAATAAACACCAGGCTGATGATCCCGGCGCTGGATGCCCACGCGAGCTTGATGAAAAACAGATTGAAGGCGAAGTTCATCCCCGATGAGCGCACGCCGGTTTTCCATTCGCCGTAGTCATCGGCAAAGGCCATCAGCGAGAAGTGCAGCGGCAGGGTGAAGCCCAGGATCACGCCGTTACTTAAAATCACGATCAGCCAGAGCGTCTGGTGCGCCGGGCCACCCGGCAGGAACCACATTCCCACCGCAAGCGCAGCGAGTATCAGGTTGGTGTAGTAGTAGAGTTTGACGGTATCAATCCGCCGCGACAGCGGGCTGACGATCACCGCGCCCAGAATGGCGGCAAAGGTCACCATGGTGAAAAACAGCGAGGTGTACGCCGTGCTGCCCTGAAGCACGTAGGTGATGAAGTACATGTATCCGCCGCCGCGAATGTTGAAGACGTTGATCAGCAGAAACGACATCACCAGCATCAGCAGCAGCTGATCGTTTTTCCGCAGGCCCGCCAGGTGCTCGCGCAGGGTGAATTTACCCATCAGCGCAAGCGGGACGCGCTCGCGCACCCAGAAGAAGCAGCACAAAAACATCACCACGGCGATGGCGCACAGCACGCCGACGCCCAGCTGATAACCCCGGGCGGCATTGCCCTGTCCCAGCTCTGACACCAGCCACGGCAGGCCAACGGAGACCAGAAAGCCCGCCACGCCGCACAGTACGAAGCGCCAGGACTGGCAGGATATAACCTCGTTGTGGCGGGTGGTCATGGTGTTGATCAGCGCGCAATATGGCACGTTGATGGCGGTATAGCCCACTGAAAGCAACAGATAGGTGCCGAACGCCCAGGCGATTTTCACGCCCATGCTGGCGTCCGGAACGGTGAAGGTCAGCACGCCGACGATCCCGATGGGAAGCGCGACCCACAGCTGCCACGGACGAAAACGCCCCCAGCGGCTCTGCGTGCGGTCGGCAATCACGCCCATCACCGGATCGGAAATCGCGTCAAATACCCGAAGGGCAATAAACAGCGTGCCCACCAGCGCGGGCGTCAGGCCAAATACATCGGTATAGAAAAAGGTCAGAAAGTTCATGATCAGGCAGGTAATTACCGTGCCGCCCGCGTCGCCCAGGCCGTAGCCAATTTTCTCGCGGACTGACAGCCGGTCATCGGCTGCCTGTTTTGCAACTTCTGCGTCTGTAATCGGTGTGGAAGTCATGGGGTAACTCCTCGATAAACGATTTTTTATCGTATTTGTGCAAGGTACCCCATTTATTCTGCATTCATCGGGCAGACCAACAAGGGAAGGGAAAAGTATAAAAAGGTGACGATTCCGACCTGATGGTAAAACTGTGATTTTGATCGAGCCGTTCTGCTGATATTTATTAATAATCAAGGGATAAAGACAATATCAGCCATCATAAAAGCGGAAAAATGAATATCCATGCTTGAATTATCCATAGCACTTCCGATCAGGGTTCAAAATGGCGGGTTATTTATCTCCCGGGGCGTGGGCCGTCATCCCGCACGAAAATTATCTTCGTGGGAGATAATTTTTGTCGAAAAAGGGACATTAACGATCCAGGAGGAAAATACGCTGTTTGAGGTAAACGCTGGCGAGAGTTTATTACTTTGGCCGAAGCGGCGGCATGTCGGCGTGGAAGATTTTCCGGGCGATCTCAAATTTTACTGGCTGCATTTTGAGGTGGATGAACGCTTGCCGGTGTTACCAGGCGCGACGCCGCTGTCGATTGAGCAACACTGTAGCGTGCGGGATCCGCAATATGTTATTGCGTTATTCCGTCAGTTTTTAAGCGAGCAGGAAAAATTACAGCGTAGCCAGGCGCTGGAGATAATTTTGCTGTTAATTTTGCAGCAGATATCGCTCTCGCCGGGATATGAAGATAAAGCGGATGATGCGGGCGCAGCAATGGCGTGGAAGGCCAAGCAGCTTATCCGCACGCACTTTCATTTGCCCCTGTCCACTTCGCAGCTGGCAAAAGAGCTGCACTGCAACGCAGATTACCTGGGGCGAGTATTTCGTCGGACGTTTCATTTAACCCTGACGGAGGCAATTCACCGCCAGCGCGTCAGGGCCGCTGAAAAACTGCTGCTGAACGATGCGGCCTCATTAACTGAAGTGGCCGCCCGGTGCGGTTTTAATGACGTGGGTTATTTCCGGCAAATATTCTCAAAACATACCGGGTTAACGCCCGCCGTCTGGAAACGGCGGTACTGTAAAGAGCATATTAATTCCGGATGATCACTGGCCGTAATAGGCATTTGCGCCATGCTTGCGCAGGTAATGCTTATCCAGCAATTCCTGCTGCATAACCGGAAGCTGAGGTGCAAGCTGGCGCGAGAAAAGCCCCATATAGGCGCATTCTTCCAGCACCACGGCATTGTGTACCGCATCGGCAGCGTCTTTGCCCCAGGCAAACGGGCCGTGAGAATGAACCAGCACCGCCGGGACCTGCATCGGGCTTATGTCGCGCTCCTCGAAGGTTTTGATAATGACTTCCCCCGTCTGGTATTCATATTCACCCGCGATTTCAGCCGTGGTCATCAGCCGCGTGCAGGGGATCGCACCGTAAAAATAGTCCGCGTGCGTCGTTCCCCACGCGGGTAAATCCTGCCCCGCCTGCGACCAGATGGTGGCGTGGCGGGAATGGGTATGCACAATGCCGCCAATTTCCGGGTAACGACGATACAGCGCGAGATGGGTCGGGGTGTCGGAGGAGGGCTTTTTACTCCCCTCGACCACTTTACCCGTGGCGATATTTACCACCACCATATCTTCTGCGTTCATCACGTCGTACTCCACGCCGGATGGTTTGATCACCATCATGCCGCTGGCACGGTCAACCGCGCTGACGTTGCCCCAGGTGAACGTCACCAGCTGGTGGGCGGGCAGGGCAAGGTTTGCCGCCAGCACCTCGGCTTTGAGTTGTTCTAACATGTCATGCCTCCTTCCTGCATTCGGGCTTCAATCCAGCGGCGCGCCTGGATGATCTCCAGCACCGGCTCTTTGGCTTTCTCGGTCCACATTTCAATCAGAAATGCGCCGCGATAGTTAAGTTGATTCAGCGTGTTAAACACGCCCACGAAATCGACGCAGCCCTCGCCAAACGGCACATCGCGGAACTGTCCGGGGCTTTGCTCGGTCACGGGCCGGGTATCTTTCAGGTGGATAGCGGCGATGCGGTCAATGCCCAGCGTCAGCTCGGCGGTGACGTCGTTGCCCCACGCGCTCAGGTTGCCGACGTCCGGGTAAACGCTGAACCACGGCGAGGCGAGCATGTCATCCCACTTTTTCCACTTGCTGATGGAGTTCATAAACGCAGTGTCCATGATCTCTACCGCCAGCATTACCTGCGCGGCGGCAGCCTGCTCTACGGCCCACGCCAGCCCTTCGGCAAAGCGCTGTTGCGTGCCCTCGTCGTGCTCCTCGTAGTACACGTCATAACCCGCAAGCTGGATGGTGCGAATACCCAAATCACGGGCCAGCCGGATGGCTTTGGTCATGATCTCGCGGGCGCGTTCGCGCACGATTTCATCGCGGCTGCCAAACGGGAAGCGACGATGGGCAGACAAGCACATCGACGGGATCGCCACGCCGGTCTCCAGCATCGCTTCCACCAGAGAGGCGCGCTGCGTGGTACTCCATTCAAGGCGCGATAAACGCTCATCGGTCTCATCCACCGACATCTCCACAAAATCGAAGCCGCAGCTTTTTGCCAGAACCAGGCGCTCCGGCCAGGAGAGATCTTTCGGCAGCGCTTTTTCGTAAATGCCTAACGGATGCTGACGCATGGTTACTCTCCCCAGATGTCGCGGATTTGCGAATGGAATGCCTGTGCCACCTGCGGCGGATTGGCGGCGCCTGCCAGCGCGCGCCCGGCAATGAAGGCTTTGACGTTGATCTGCTTAAACAGCGGCAGGTCGGTGGGTGTGATGCCGCCAGTTATAGAAAGCTGCAAACCGAGATCGGACAGCGCCTTCATTTTGCTGAGATCCGCCTCGCCCCACTGCTGGCCGCTGGCCTGTGCGTCGCGCCCGCGGTGGTAAATCGCCTGCTTCACCCCGATGCGATGCCACGCGCGCGCGTCGTCCAGCGTCCAGTTGCCAAACAGCTCCATCTGGATCTCGCCGCCGCCGCGCAGTGCGACCTCGTGGCCACGTTCAACGGTGGCCAGCGGGGCGGCACAGATGATGGTCATCCAGTTTGCGCCTGCGCCAAACGCCTGCTCAGCCAGCGTTTCTCCGGCATCGGCGACTTTCCAGTCCGCCACGATAATTTTATCCGGACACTGCGCGCGCAGGGCGCGAACGGCGTTTAGCCCTTCGGTCAGGCACAGGATGGTGCCGGCTTCGACGATGTCGACGTGATCGGAAAGCGTCGCGACATCGCGCTGCGCGGCCTGAAGCGAGGTGTGGTCGAGCGCCAGCTGCAATAATGGTCGGCTCATAGTTCGTACTCCTTAACACGGGCGTGATAGCCCTGTAATGCTGAAATCAGTTGCTGGTAATGGTGATATTTGCGCTGGTAGGCGGCATGGGCACGCATGTCAGGTTCAATCATCCGGATGTCATGCCTGAGGGCGCGCTGAGCGGCGTAAAAATCGGGATAGAGGCCTGTACCGACGAGCGCGGCCAGCGCCGCACCGGAACAGCCGGTCTCTTCCACCTGGGGGAGTTCAATCGCCAGGCCGCTGACGTCCGCGAGCATCTGCATCCACACGTCCGAATGGGTTGGGCCGCCCGTCACGCGCAGGGCCTGCACGTGGGGAAAGCGTTCGAGCATACGGTTGAGGTGGGTCATGTGGCTGAATACCACCCCTTCATAAACCGCCTGGAGGAGGTGCGCACGGGTATGCAGCGCCTGCAAACCATAGAAGCCGCTGGTCATCTCCAGCCCGGCGTTGCTGCCGTAGAGGAAAGGCAGGAAGAACACATCGCTTTCAGCTTTTGGCAGGCTGGCCACGGCGTGGTTAATCTCATCAAATGACATATCGCCCCATTGGGCCGTCAGCCATTCCAGGTTGCCGGACGAGGTGGGGCTGGCTTCATGAACGATGAACTGCTGCGGATGGACGTAGCGGCCATAGACGTAGGGGAACGGCTCGTTGTCGCGGATGCCGTGGGCAATCCCACTGGTTACGGCCCAGGTCCCCATTACGGCATTCAGCGTATGTTCGTCATGCAGCCCGGCGCAGATCGCGGTGGAAACCACATCAAACAGTCCACCAACGACGGGAGTACCCGCCGTGAGACCGGTCAGTGCGGCTGCCTGAGCGGTGATTTCCCCGCAAATTTCTGCTGAACCGATAATAGGCGGCAGGGCACCGTCAATGTCGCTGATGCCGAGCCAGCGCGTAAGCTGCGGATCGTACTGCCCGGTATTCATGTTGTAGAGATTGGATTCCGAGATATTGCTCTCTTCGCAGCCTTTGACTCCGGTCAGACACCAGCGCAGGTAATCGTGCGCCATCATCACGCTGCCGATTTGCTGATACCGCTGCGGCTCGTTCTCTTTAACCCAGCGCAGGAGTGAGGCCGGATGCCCCGTCCACAGCGTCTGGCGAGTATGCGGATAGAGCTTTTCGGGTATACCGTCCTGCTGCCAGCGTTGCACGATCTCCAGCGCACGGCGATCGGAGGAGAGTATGGCGTTACCCAGGGGGCGATCCTGTTTATCGAGCAGAAACAGCCCCTTGCCCTGGGCTGAAATGCCAACGCCTTTGATCTGACCGCCGTCAGCGCCTGAATTTTTAAGCAGCAGGGCGACGGTTTTGTGGCAGTGCTGCCAGAGCTGGTGCATATCCCGCTCGGCGTACCCGGCGCGTGGGCTGAGCGTGGCCACTGAGCGGCGTTCAATACAGACTTCTTTGCCCTGGCTGTTGTATAAACCGGCTTTCAGATAAGTACCGCCACAATCGATACCCAGCCAGAAGGGCTCTTTTTCACTCATCTTCTTCTCGCTTAATTGCCGGGTGGCGCTTCGCTTACCCGGCCTACGGTTTGGTTTAGTGGGTCAGGTGAGGGCCTCAGGCCGCACGCTTATGCGAGTTCACCGTGGGGTTGGGCTCTGCTCCGGCATCGCATTTCGCCGGTAACAGCAGGGCCAGCAGCGATGCCAGCGCCAGCGAAACCGCCAGGCAGTAAACGCCTGCGTCTTTGCTGTATAGGGTGATCAGTACGCCTACCGCATAGGGACCGCAGAACCCGCCGAGGTTGCCCAGGGCATTGATCACGCCGCGAGCGCCGCCCGCCATCTCAGCGCTGAACAGACGCGCCGGGATGGTCCAGAACACGCCCGCTGCGGATTGCAGGAAGAAGCCACAACCCACCAGTGCGGCATAGGCCAGCCAGGTGTGCTCTTTCAGCGCCACGGAGAGGAACATGCAGAGCGCAAAGCCAATCAATGGCAGGGAGACAAACAGCTTGCGCTTGCCGGTGCGGTCAGAGAGCGAAGAGAACAGGAACATGCCGGCAATGGCGCCGATGTAAGGCAGAATGGCGAGCATTCCCACCTGGCCGATGCTGGTGTGCGTCAGTTCTTTCAGAATGGTGGGCAGCCAGAGGGTGTAGCCGTAAATGCCGGTCTGATAGAAGAAGTTGAGGGCGATCAGCTGCCACATGGTTTTGTCAGACAGCACCGCGCTGAGCGAGGCGTTTTTCACCTCTTTACCCGCAATGGCTTGCTGCTCTGCCGCCAGGGTTTGTACCAGGTAGTTTTTCTCGGCCTCTGAGATCCAGCGCGCTTCCTGCGGGCGGTCGTAGACGGTGAATGCCCACAGCACCAGCACAACAACGGACATCAGACCTTCAATAATGAACAGCCAGCGCCAGTCGAGGGCGGTGATAATCCATCCCGACAGCGGGGCGGTGATGATCCCGGCGATGGGCACGAACATGATCACAATCGCGTTGGCGCGGCCGCGCTCGGCATCCGGGAACCAGTTACTGATCATCGTGAGCACAACGGGCAGCATCCCACCTTCCGCCACGCCGAGTAAGAAGCGCAGCACCAGCAGCTGATACTGGTTGGTTACAAGCCCGGTCAGAACCGAGATCACCGCCCAGGCAACCAGCGACCAGCCGATAAACTTCTTACCGCTGCCGTGCACGGCAATTTTGCCGCCGGGAACTTGCAGGAACAAATAGCCGATAAAAAAGATCCCCCCCGCCAGACCCGCCATCGTGGCGGAAATGCCCAGCTCTTCATCCATACCGCCGGGCATCGCAAAAGCTATATTTACGCGGTCCATATAGGAAATAATGCAGGCGATAAGAATAGGGGGAATGATCCTTAGCCAGCGCTGGCGCGGAATGTCCGCGTGTAGAGCATTAGAAGAAATATTCATAGTTAATATCTCAGTGAAGGTAACCGGAAAATGTATTCTTTATTTTTATTGTGATGCTTTATTCATAGCGCTAATGCCGTCGCGCAAAATAGCGATGCGATGGCTGACGTCAGCATTAGCATTGATTTCCAGTAATTTAATACCGGAGAATTTCAATGTTGCGGCGCTCGCCGCAGTAAATAGCGTTTTTACATGTTCAGCGGACATGAGACTGTCGGCGCAGAACGAAGAAAACGGCGCGTGCAGATCCTGCCATTCTCCGTACTCACCGTGAGGAGTCGTGCCCGAAAACATCAGCGCCCCCAGCTTCCCGGCAGCGAGTGCCGCCTGAACATGTTCCAGCGGAAGGGCGGTGTTGCGACCTTCGATAGCCGAACGTGCCCAGTTGATACAGACGCTGATATCGGTCTCTTTCACTACCTCCAGCACCTGCTCTAAGGGCAAGAATCCTTTACGCGGCGCCGGGCCGGTCATCGCATCACAGTGTTCCAGCACCAGATCGCAGCCCCAGTCCCAGTTCGCGATTTCCCGTACCGAGCGGGAGAATGCTTCTGTCGCTTGCTCAACAGAGCCATTACCCGCCTGCGGTGCGGCCTGCATTTCCAGAGCGATCACTTTCCCGGGAAAGCGGGTATTAACGGCATCAATCTTTTGATGCAGATGGCGGTAATATTCAATGCACGCTTTACGCTGTTCTTCGTCCGCGGACGCCAGGCCAAACGCGCCGTTGCTGCCGCGGCGGCGCATGGTTTCCATAACGGCTGTGACAACGATCTGCCAGTCGCCCGGCGTATGACGAAACAGCCATTCATCACCAAACGGATGGAGGTTTTCAAGGCAAGGTTGTTCCAGCCCGCGAATATTTGGCGTGTCGGAAAGTTCCCGCCAGAAGGCGTGTTCTTCCTGCTCCCCTTTCTGGTGAAACGAAGGTGCGCAGGGGTACGCACCAATAATAAAACCGGTGTTGGTCATTTCGCATTCCTGTATTTATCAGAAAATTAATCTAATTCGCTGATGGCCACTTTCACCACAATTTTACGAATTGCGGATCCCTTGTTTTTAATACAGGCAGGACGGTGAACATCCTGCGGGAAAAATATGGCGTAACTGCCAGGTATCATTTCGATAAATGACTCATGTTCGCTGTCGTGATAAAAAATAATATCCCGTTGCTCCAGCAATGATTCGCTGATTTTGTTATTCCCGGTATCAATAGCAATACCGATTTTTTCTTCGCCCCAGGCCAGAAACTGGATATCCAGATAGCGGCGATGGACTTCAGGGCGGTTCTCGTGTTGTTCCTTTGTGGTGAGGTCGAGAAGCTGGGCAAAAATGTTGCGGCCTTCAATTTCGATCACGCCCGGCGCCAGGGTGGTGAAATCCGTGGTACGCAGAAAATTAAGCGCCTTTTCTATCGCCAGCGGCAGGCGACATGGATTTGGCTGTGCAATATGTCCGAATATCATGACCCACTCCTTACAGAGACTGGATTTTCGCCCACACGCTGTCGTCAACCGTGATGCCGTTGCGGCGATTCTCCTCCAGCAGGCGTGTGAACTCATGGCCTGGCAGACGGACGGCGACATTTTCATCAGCGCGTTCTGCGGTGGTGATGAAGTCCATGATGCGCTGTAGTTTGGCATCGCGGGTTGGACCGTCGATCAGGCGATCCACTTCGATGGCGATAAAGATCTGCGATACGCCGTATTCGTCGCTGTTGTCCTGGGTCACTTCCGCGACGGACGCGCCGTCAGAGAGCAGGGTGGCGATCATGTCGAGCACAATCGACAAGCCGGAACCTTTCCAGTAGCCCATGGGCAGAATGCGACGGTTTTTCTCAATCACGCCCGGCTCTCTGGTCAGATTGCCTTCATCGTCAAAGCCGCCGTCGACCGGTAATTCGCGTCCGGCCAGGCGATTCACCTCCAGCATGCCGTAGGAGAACATCGACATCGACATATCGACCATGGTGATTGGATTCGACGGAATAGCGACGATCAGCGGGTTTGTGCCGATGCAGCATTCTTTTGATCCCCACGCGGGCATCACGGCAATAGAGTTGGTCCAGCAGATGCCGATATAGCCTTTCTCCGCCGCCTGCCAGCCGTAGCTGCCGCCGCGCATCCAGTGGTTAGCGTTACGCAGCGCCACCAGGCCGATCCCGTGATCGGACGCCAGCTCGGTAGCACGGTCCATCATCTTCTTCGCCGTCAGGTTGCCGATGGAACGCTGGGCATCCCACTGTTCGATGGCACCTAATGTCGTTACGCGTTTCGGCTGGGCGTCAGGGATGATGTCGCCTGCGTCAAGCTGCTGAATAAATCGCGGGAAGCGGTTGACGCCGTGTGAATAAACGCCGGACTCCGTGGTGCGGGCGAACATCTCGGCGCAGGCGTCTGCGGTATCCGCTTTTACACCGCGATCGAGCAGAACCCGATTGAACGCCGCTTTCAACTCTTCGAAGGTCACTTTCATCCCTGTTCTCCTGTTTTTTTAGGGGCAAGTGCGAGTGCTTTTTTATCGCTAAATTTCACTATACGAAATCTGATTTCAAATATAACGATCAAATTTTGTCAGATCAACGACATTCACGTTTTTCAAAATCGATTAAAATCAAATGGTTGTGTTTTTTCTGTTGAGATCGTGAACTAAACCACACTTTGCGCTACCATCAGGGCGCGATAAACAGGAGCCATTTGATGAGCATAAAAGAGAGCGAAATGACGCAAGAAAAAGAGAGGCCAGCAGGTAGCCAGAGCTTGTTTCGCGGTCTGATGCTGATTGAAATCCTCAGTAACTATCCGAACGGGTGTCCGCTTGCGCATTTATCAGAACTGGCGGGGCTGAATAAAAGCACCGTGCACCGGTTATTGCAGGGGTTGCAGTCGTGCGGGTACGTGACGCCGGCACCGGCGGCAGGGAGCTATCGTCTGACCACTAAATTTATCGCCGTCGGGCAAAAGGCGCTTTCATCGCTCAATATTATTCACGTGGCGGCGCCGCACCTCGAGGCGCTGAACATTGCCACCGGCGAAACGGTCAACTTCTCCAGCCGTGAAGATGACCACGCGATCCTGATTTATAAGCTGGAGCCAACAACCGGTATGCTGCGCACGCGCGCATATATCGGCCAGCATATGCCGCTCTATTGTTCTGCGATGGGCAAAATCTATATGGCGTTTGGTCATCAGGATTACGTGGCGAGCTACTGGGAAAGCCACCAGGAACAGATCCAACCTTTGACCCGCAACACCATCACCGAACTGAGCGCGATGTATGATGAGCTGGCGGAAATTCGCGATCACAGCATGGCGATGGACAAAGAAGAGAACGAGCTGGGTGTGTCATGTATCGCCGTGCCGGTCTTTGATATTCACGGGCGCGTGCCTTATGCCATCTCCATTTCGCTGTCGACGTCGCGCATGAAGCAGGTGGGTGAGAAAAACTTGTTAAAACCGCTGCGTGACACGGCGGAAGCTATCTCGAAAGAACTGGGGTTTAACGTGCGCGAGGCGTAACTGATGAACCGATTTATCCTGGCGGATCCTGAAAAATGTATCGGGTGCCGCACCTGTGAGGTGGCGTGCATGATGTCGCATCAAAGCAGCGCCACGCCAGAAGCGCTTACGTCACGGATCCGCGTGGTTAAGGGGGCAACCTTCACCACGGCCGTGGGCTGCCACCAGTGTGAAGATGCGCCCTGCGCGAATGTCTGCCCGACGGGGGCCATTCACCGCGCTGCGGGAGCCTGGCTCGTTGAGCAGGCCCGCTGTATCGGCTGCAAAAGCTGTATGGTGGCGTGCCCGTTCGGGGCAATGCAGGTTCGGGTTGTGGAAGATCGCGTTCAGGCGCTGAAATGTGATTTGTGCGCGCATCGCGAGGGCGGTCCCGCCTGCGTCGAAGCCTGTCCCACCCACGCGCTGCGCTGCATAGACCCCGCCAGATTACGCGCGGAACGGCTGCGTAATCTGGCCTGAGGTTTTATTAACCGGCCTCGCGCCAGGCGTTCTCAATCTCTTCGGCGAGAATTTTCACACCCGCTTCGATTTTTTCCGGGTCCGGGACGTAGTTCATGCGCATGCACTGGTGCGTGTGCGGCCACGGCTTATCCAGCCCCGGGAAGAAGTAATCCCCTGGCACCATCAGCACGCCACGCTTTTTCAGACGCTGATAAAGCAGCTCTGTCGTAATGGGCAGATCCTTAAACCACAGCCACAGGAAAATTGCCCCTTCCGGTTTATGGATCAGGCAGCGTTCTTCCGGTAAGTAGCGGCGAAGGATGGCGATGGTTTCCTGAACGCGCTGAGAGTAAAACGGCTTGATCACTTCATTCGACAGGCGCAGCAGGTCGTTACGCCTGATCATCTCGCACATCATCGCCGGGCCGATGCCGCCAGGGGAAAGGCTGATAATGCCGTTCATGTTGGTAATGGCGGTGATGATTTTCTCGTTAGCAATGATAATGCCGCAGCGGCTGCCCGGCAGGCCCAGCTTGGAGAGGCTCATGCAGAGGATGATGTTCGGGTTCCACAGCGGACGCGCTTCGCTGAAGATGATCCCCGGGAACGGTACGCCATAGGCGTTATCGATCACCAGTGGGATGCCGTGCTGATTCGCCAGCGCATCCAGCTTCATCAGCTCGTCGTCGGTGATCACGTTGCCCGTCGGGTTGGTGGGACGTGATACGCAGATCATGCCCGTCTCTTCACCGATATGCAGATGTTCAAAATCGACGTGGTATTTGAACTGGCCCTCTGGCAGCAACTCGATATTCGGACGTGCGGAAACAAACAGGTCTTCTTCGAGGCCGGCATCGGCATAGCCGATATACTCCGGTGCCAGCGGGAACAGCACTTTTTTCGTGGTGCCGTCGGCGCGGCGTCCGGCGAACAGATTGAATAAGTAGAAAAACGCGCTCTGACTGCCGTTTGTCAGTGCAATATTCTGTGGTTCGATATCCCAACCCAGCGCTTCCCGCAGCATTGCCGCCAGAAGCGTCAGTAGTTCTGTTTTACCCTGAGGGCCGTCGTAATTACATAGCGCATCGGTTGCTTTACCGTTTTCCAGCATCTCTGCCAGCAGCGTCTGGAAGTAGGTGTTCATCTCCGGAATTTGAGCCGGGTTTCCGCCGCCAAGCATGATAGCGCCTGGGGTGCGCAGCCCGTCGTTGAGGTCCTCCATCAGGCGGGTAATGCCTGAATGGCGGGTAAATTTGTCGCCGAATAGTGAAAACGTCATAGCAGGTGATCTGTCGGGCTTAATATGAAAGGCAGTAACCATAACGCCAGCACCGTGTTGGTGCAAATCGGCGGATGTGGTCGGATTTGTTGTTTTATGTGGCGGGTTTGTATTTGTGTGGTGAATTGTTCTGGTGAATGCCCCTCACCCCGGCCCTCTCCCCAAAGGGGCGAGGGAGAAAGAGCGCACCGTGCAATCCCCTCTCCCCCTGGGGAGAGGGTTAGGGTGAGGGGATCTATTGATTACCCGCCCACACCACCATCACCTTATCGCCCTTGTGCTCGCGCACAAAGCCGTAGCCTTCTTTCAGTGACAGCGTGGTTTGCTTGCCTTCACCCACCGCCGGATGACGGGCGCGGAACTGCCCCAGAAGCTGCCAGTGGGCGACAGTTAACGCCTGTTTACCCGTGACGTCCTGCCAGTTCATATCCGAACGGGTTCCCTGTAGCGGATCGGAGCCCGTCGGGCCGAATGGACGCTCTGATTCATCGCCGTAATAGATCTGCACGCTTCCCGGCGCCAGCAGCAGTAACTCAGCGGCGCGCTGGCCCCCTTCACGGAACAGACGCGTATCGTGGGAGGAGAGATAGCTCAGCACATTAAAACTTTGCAGCTTTTCTGCCATTTGCTGCCAGGTTAAATCCATATCGGCCAGACAGTCCACCGCTTTCGCTGCCTGCTCCTGATAGTCAAAGTTGATCATCGCATCGAAGCCGTGGCGGTAATAATCGCTCTGCATCACGCCGTGGCCCCAGGATTCACCGGTCATCCAGAATGGCGCATTGTCGAGTTTTTTGTCCGGGTTGGCGGCTTTCCACGCGGCCAGCGCCTGGCTTGCCTGGTTTTTCAGTTGCTGCCAGGCTTCAGGCTCAACGTGCTTAGCGGTATCGACCCGGAAGCCGTCGATGCCGTAGTCACGTACCCACTGACTGAGCCAGTGAGTCAGGTAATTTCGCGGTGTGAAATTCGTCATCACTTTCGCGTTGGTATCGGGCTTGTGTTGATAAAAGTTCGGCAAACCTGACGGGATCTTAGATTCCGTTTTCAGATCAGGCAGGAAGGCCAGCGACATGGTCAGATCGTCAAAGCCCGGGTTGTCGTAATCACCGATATCGGTACGGATCCATTTTTTACCCCACCATTTTTCCCATGCGGCTTTGTCACTGAAGTTGATGTAATCGTTGAAGCTGTGCCAGCTTTGACCCGCGCCTGGCTTCCAGTCAGTCCAGCGCTCGCCGAGGGTTTTTTTCAGCTCATCGCCCTGCAAATAGAGCGCGCCAAACTGATACTCCTGCATATCTGCAAGCGTCGCATAACCCGCGTGGTTCATGACAATGTCAAACAGGACGCGGATACCACGCCTGTGCGCGTCGTCGACAAGCTGGCGTAAATCATCTTCGTTGCCCATGTTGGCGTCGAGTTTCGTCCAGTCCTGGGTGTAATAGCCATGATAGGCGTAGTGGGGGAAATCCCCTTTGGTGCCGCCGCCAACCCAGCCGTGGATCTGCTCCAGCGGCGAGCTTATCCAGAGCGCATTCACGCCCAGCTGCTGAAGGTAATCCAGTTTGCTGGTAAGCCCTTTCAGATCGCCGCCGTGGAAAGTACCAATCTCCTGCATACCGTCTTTATGACGGCCATAGCTGTTGTCGTTGGTGGGGTCGCCATTCACGAAGCGATCGGTCAGCACGAAATAGACGGTGGCGTTTTGCCAGCTGAACGGCGCTGGTTTGTCCGTCTCGGCGCGCTCAAGCAGCAGCAGGCCATTGCTGTTGGCGGCTGGCTGAAGAGTCACTTTGCCATTTTGAACGGTCGCGGTCTGTTTGCTGTAAAAATCACGCACCACCGTGCCTTCCGGGAAGGTGTTAACGACGTCGATTGTCAGCGGTTTGCCGTCCCACTTCGGGCACTGGCGGGTGACGTTTGCGACAGGCTGTGGCGCCGCACTTTGTACCGTTAACATCAGCGTCGGCGTTCCCGAGCGCGTATCAATACGCATCTGATAAACGCCGTCACGGAATAACCGCCACTGCGGTGGGGTGCCTTCGCACGGTTTGAGCGACAGCATCTCGTTGAGCTTAATGGCACCTGTCGGCTGCCAGCACGCGTTGTCAAGACTCAACGTCAGCGGGCGGGTACCCTTCGCAAGCGTTGCCTGGCTGGTAAAGACGCCAGTACCTTCAGCGCTAAACGCGTTAAATCCCGGTGATGACCAGTCGGCATGCGCGAATGCGGGTAACATCAGAACAGCTAATGCAGTGCGTTTCATTCCATTTTCCTGTCGCGGCATTTTTGACCAGTGTGCCACTCGGCTCAGGGGAAAAACTCCTCCTCTGAGGCTTTCTGCCAGGAGGACGCGAAGGGATGAGTGATCCCGCGCAAAATTAGGCAGTTATCTGCGATATCGCGCACATTTTTCCAGTGTTGCTGTTTTAATGAGCATGTTCCGGATGACATAGTTTCGGAATTGGACTATTTGTATACGTGCTCTTGAGGACTATTTTTGGTATGATTTGAGATTCCGCTCTCAAATTTTTGAAGAAAATAAGGTGTTGGAATGTTTATATCCGACCAGGAGACCTAATGATATCGACTCCCATTCGACGATATGGGGCCGCGATACTCATGTTACTCACCATGGCATTTTCTGGTGAGGTGCTTGCAAAGACGCACACGGATACAACGAGTAAGAAAGCCCACGTAATAAAGACGACAAGCAGTAAGGTTAGCAGTAAACAAGAGTATTCTCGCAATAGTGCAAAGAGTAGTTCACTTCCTGATTTGCGAAAATACCCTTCCGGGACACCAAGGAAAAAAGCGTTTCTCCGGACGGTAATGCCTTACATTAAAAGTCAAAATGCCGCGATTACTGCGGATCGTAACTGGCTGATCTCCAAACAGTACGATAGCCGCTGGTCGCCGTCTGAGCGCACTCGCCTGAAAGACATCGCCAAACGCTATAAAGTGAAGTGGAGCGGGAACACGCGTCGCGTGCCGTGGAACTCACTATTAGAGCGTGTGGACATCATTCCAGGCAGTATGGTCGCGACAATGGCCGCCGCCGAAAGCGGTTGGGGCACCTCGAAGCTGGCGCGCAACAACAACAATCTGTTTGGCATGAAATGCACAAAAGGTCGTTGTACTAATGCACCCGGCAAGGTGAAGGGCTATTCACAGTTTGAATCGGTGAAAGATTCCGTGAATGCCTATGTGGTGAACCTGAACACCCATCCGGCCTACTCCTCGTTCCGTAAGTCACGCGCTCAGCTGCGTAAGGCGGATCAGGAAGTAACGGCTACGGCGATGATCCACAAGCTGAAAGGTTATTCCACTCAGGGACAGCGTTATAACAATTACCTGTTCTCCATGTACCAGGATAACCAGCGTCTGATTGCCGCACATATGTAATGAAAAACGCCTTCCACTGGAAGGCGTTCTTTTTTCTAGAGCAGGACTTCACTGTACCGTTCCCGGTACTCCTTCGGCGTGGTGTCATACTCTTTTCTGAACACCGAATAGAAATACTGAAGCGACGGATAGCCGCACATCTGTGAAATCTCGTTGATCGACAGCGAGGTGGAGATCAGCAGACTGCGCGCTTTCTCCAGCTTTTCCGCATGGATCACGGCGTGAATCGTCTCACCGACTTCCTCTTTGAACCGCTTCTCCAGATTCGAACGTGAAATGCCGACCGAATCGAGCACCTGATCGACCTTAATCCCTTTGCAGGCATGATTGCGAATGTAGTGCATCGCCTGAATCACGGCCGGATCGTTTAAGGAGCGGTAGTCAGTTGAGCGACGCTCGACCACGCGAACGGGCGGAACCAGCAGACGCTGGAGCGGCAGGGATTCGTTGTCTAACAGTCTGTGCAGCAGCTTTGCGGCCTGATAGCCCATCTGACGGGTACCCTGAGCCACGGATGAGAGCGCCACGCGCGACAGATAGCGCGTAAGCTCTTCGTTATCAATACCAATCACGCACAGCTTTTCAGGCACCGGAATATGCAAATGTTCGCACACCTGTAATACGTGGCGGGCGCGGGCGTCCGTCACGGCGATAATCCCTGTCTGGGGCGGCAGCGTTTGCAGCCAGTCAGCCAGGCGATTTTGTGCGTGCTGCCAGTTTTCTGGCGCGGTTTCCAGCCCCTGATAAACGACGCCGCGATATTTCTCCTGGGCAACCAGCTGGCAGAAGGCATATTCACGCTCCATCGCCCAGCGCTTTCCGCTGGTGGCGGGCAATCCGTAAAACGCAAAACGATGTACGCCTTTCTCCTTTAAATGGAGGAAGGCGGTCTCGACCAGAGCATGGTTATCCGTGGCGATATAGTGAACGGGGGGGTAATGTTCCGGTGTATGGTAAGAGCCGCCAACGCCCACGATAGGCACGTCGACGCCACTCAGCAACTGTTCAATCACGGGGTCGTCAAAGTCAGCGATGACCCCGTCTCCCAGCCAGTCTTTGATGTTCTCCAGACGGGTACGAAAATCTTCTTCGATGAAAATATCCCATTCGGATTGCGACGCCTGCAAATATTCGCCAACCCCTTCAACCACCTGCCGGTCATAGGCTTTGTTGGCATTGAATAACAACGTAATGCGGTGACGCTTTTCAAACATGGCTCATTTCCCAAATTAGTCACGATAGTGTTATCAGGCGCGCCGCTTGGTGGCAGAGTCCATCCAGACTGCCAGCAAAAGAATGGCACCCTTGACGATATACTGCCAAAACGTCGGCACGTCCATCATACTCATCCCGTTATCCAGCGAAGCCATAATAAATGCGCCCATCACCGCCCCCGCCACGCTGCCAATGCCCCCGGCGAGGCTGGTCCCGCCAATCACGCAGGCGGCGATGGCGTCCAGCTCGGCAATGTTACCCGCAGACGGGGAGCCCGCCCCCAGTCGCGAACTGAGGATCAGCCCCGCGATGGCCACCATCAGGCCGTTGATGGCAAAGACGGCGAGTTTGGTGCGTTCTACGTTGATACCAGATAAACGCGCGGCTTCCAGATTGCCGCCGATGGCATAAATACGGCGACCGAATGCGGTACGTGTGGCCATAAACATTCCACCTAACAGCAACAGCGCCAGCAGCAGAACGGGCGTTGGGACGCCGCGATAATCGTTTAACAGCCAGATGGCGCCCAGCACAATCACCGCAGTAAGGGCCTGACGACCGACAACCGAGGTTGAAGCAGGCGAGGCCAGCCCCAGCGCCTGGCGACGCATGCGTCCCCGCCATTGCCACGCGACAAACGCCATCAGCCCAACCACGCCGATCGTAAAACCGACGCCATCAGAGAGGTAGCTTTGGCCAATCTGGGACATTGAGGCGCTGGTCGGGGAGACGGTGGTGCCGTTGGTGATCCCAATCAGAATGCCGCGGAAGGCCAGCATCCCCGCTAAGGTGACGATAAACGACGGGACTTTACGGTAGGCCACCCACCAGCCATTCCACGCCCCCAGCAGCAGACCCAGTACCAGCGTAACCGCAATCGTCAGCGGCAGCGGCCAGCCGAGCCAGACGTCAAAAATTGCCGCCACGCCGCCGAGCAGACCCATCATCGACCCTACCGACAGGTCAATTTCCGCTGAGATAATCACAAAGACCATCCCCACCGCCAGGATCCCGGTGATGGCGGTCTGACGCAGCAGGTTAGAGACGTTACGTGCGCTCAAATAGGAGCCATCGGTCATCCAGGTAAAGAACAACATGATGACGATAATGGCGGCAATCATTACAAAAACTTGCAGATTCAGCGATTTAAGTCCTGCGAACGCACCGGGCGTCGGAACAGCGACTTTGATATCAGACGGGTTGCTTTTCGACATGGTGTTCGCTCCTTAAGGCAGCTTCCATCACCTGCTCTTGTGTCAGGTTCTGGTTGTTCAGGTTGGCTTTGAGTTTCCCTTCATGCATGACCAGCACGCGGTCGCTCAGCCCCAGCACTTCAGGCAATTCGGACGAGATAACAATGACGGCAATCCCTTGCTGCACAAGCTGGTTGATCAGCTTGTAGATTTCATACTTCGCGCCGATATCGATCCCGCGGGTGGGTTCGTCCAGAATTAAAATGCGCGGATTAAGCAGCAGGCAGCGCGCCAGAATCGCTTTCTGCTGGTTGCCGCCGCTCAGGCGTCCTATCGCCAGCTCCGGCGAGGAGGTTTTCACCTTAAGCCGGGCAAGCGACTGGAGAATACACTGCTGTTCTGCGGCATCATCCAGGCTGCTCAGCGCGCCGGAAAACTGGCTGAGCGCCGCCAGCGTGATATTTTTTCCCACCGCCATTACCGGCACGATGCCGTCTTTTTTGCGGTCTTCTGGCACCATGGCAATGCCCTTAGCAATAGCCTGCTGGCAGTTGTCGATTTTTACCGGCTGACCGTCGATATAAATTTTGCCTTCCCAGCGCCCCGGCCAGACGCCAAAGAGACACTGCACAGCCTCGGTTCTTCCGGCACCCACTAAACCCGCAATGCCGAGAATTTCGCCGCGGTGAAGCGAAAAGGAGAGGTTATCCACGCGCTTGATATGGCGGTTAACGGGATGCCACGCTGTCAGGTTTTCCACGCGCAGGAGCTCTTCGCCGATGGTGTGCGGTTCGTTGGGATACAGCGCGGTGAGTTCGCGACCCACCATCATGGTGATGATGTCATCTTCGCTCATGCCTTCTGCTTCACGCGTGCCGATGTGCTGCCCGTCGCGGATGACGCAGATGGTGTCGGAAATGGCTTTCACCTCATTGAGCTTGTGCGAAATATAGATGCAGGCGATGCCGTGGTTTTGCAGGTCGCGGATAATATTGAGCAGTACGGCCGTTTCCTGTTCGGTGAGTGAAGCGGTTGGTTCGTCGAGGATCAGCAGGCGCACTTGTTTGTTCAGCGCCTTGGCGATCTCCACCAGCTGCTGCTGGCCTAAACCTAAGTCGCCCACGCGCGTATCCGGTGAGATAGCCAGGCTCACCTGAGCCAGCAGTTTTTCGCAGCGCAGCGTCATGGTGTCGTAATCCAGTACGCCATGGCGTGAGAGTTCGGCGCCGAGAAAGATATTTTCCAGCACGGTAAGGTGCTTCACCAGCGCCAGCTCCTGGTGAATGATAGCGATGCCTTTACGTTCGGTATCGCGAATGTGCGTGGCCTGGAGCACCTCACCGGCAAAAACGATTTCGCCCTCGTAGCTGCCGTGCGGGTAGATCCCGCACAACACTTTCATCAGCGTGGATTTTCCCGAGCCATTTTCGCCGCACAGCGACATCACTTCGCCGGGATTCAGCCGCAGGCTTACGTTATCGACTGCTTTCACCGCTCCGAAGGCTTTGGTGATGCTTTTCATTTCAAGTAAATAAGACATAACTGCTCCGCATAGCCCAACAGATGAACAGGGCAGGTCAATGCGCCCCTGCCGGGCAGGGGCTGCGCTGGATTACAGTTCACTCTTCTTATGGAAACCGTCTTTCACCACGGTGGCGTCAATATTCTCTTTGTTGACTTCGATAGGGGTAAGCAGGCGAGCAGGTACGTCTTTCAGGCCGTTATTTAACGTCGCGTCTGCTTTAGGTTGCTGGCCATTGCCCAGTTCAACGGCAATTTCGGCGGCCGTATTGGCAAGCTCGGTAATGGGCTTATACACCGTCATGGTCTGGGTACCCGCGATGATGCGTTTTACACCCGCAAGGTCGGCGTCCTGGCCGGAAATAGCGACTTTCCCGGCCAGACCCTGCGCGCTCAGCGCCTGAATGGCGCCACCCGCAGTGGCATCGTTAGAGGCCACCACCGCATCGATTTTGTTATTATTTGCGGTCAACGCGTTTTCCATAATTTTCAGCGCGTTTTCCGGTAACCAGCCGTCAGCCCACTGGTCGCCGACGACTTTAATTTTGCCCTCGTCGATATACGGCTTCAGCACTTTCATTTGCCCCTGGCGGAACAGTTTGGCGTTGTTATCCACGGGCGAGCCGCCCATCAGGAAATAATTCCCCTGAGGCACTTTTGCGACCAGGCTTTTAGCCTGTAATTCGCCCACCTTTTCATTGTCGAACGAAATATAATAATCAATGTCGGCATTATTAATCATGCGGTCATAAGCCAGGACTTTTATCCCTTCCTGTTTCGCTTCTTTCACCACGTTGCTTAATACCTGGCCGTTATACGGGATAATGACCAGCACATCGACGCCACGGTTGATCATATTCTCGATTTGCGACATTTGCGTCTCTTCGTTGCCGTTAGCGGACTGAACGAACACCTCCGCGCCGAGAGATTCCGCTTTTTTAACAAAGATATCGCGATCTTTTTGCCAGCGCTCCAGGCGTAAGTCATCAATCGCCATGCCGATTTTGACCTCTTTGGCGTGGCCGGCAAAGCTTGCAAGCAGGAGAGTAGTGCAGAGCGTTAGGGTCAGGTTCTTTATTTTCATAATTATTAGGCCTTTTTGTAGGGGTATGTGTAGCTGAGATAAAAGAAACGTTCACTGCTGAGACGCAGCAAATTTTTAACGTGGAAAGGCCTGCTGGCAATTACAGATTTTTATCTTCTCATTACGATATTTGGTTTATTTCTGAATTTATGACCGCGATCGGATTTTAAAAAGCGTAACCTATTAATTACATTTGATTCTGGAATGCGCGCCGAAAAATAGTTTGTCTGCACATTATTTTGCGAGCCAGCGCACAATTGCGCATTCTCTCAATAGCAGTGTGAAATAACGTAATTGAGCAACCTCCAATGTCTATTCACTATTACTCCAGAAGCAAGACCACGCCGCATACCCTGATTATGGAGCTCAATATGCAAGCTTATTTCGACCAACTCGATCGCGTTCGTTTCGAAGGCACGAAAACGACCAATCCTTTAGCATTTCGTCACTACAACCCGGATGAGCTGGTGCTGGGTAAGCGCATGGAAGATCACTTGCGCTTTGCCGCCTGCTACTGGCACACCTTCTGCTGGAACGGTGCTGATATGTTCGGCGTGGGCTCTTTTGACCGACCATGGCAACAGCCGGGCGAGGCCATTGAGCTGGCGAAGCGTAAAGCCGACGTCGCGTTCGAGTTCTTCCATAAGCTGAACGTGCCGTACTACTGTTTCCACGATGTGGACGTGTCGCCGGAAGGGGCATCGCTGAAAGAGTATCTGAACAATTTCGCGCAGATGGTCGACGTACTGGCTGAAAAACAGCAGCAAAGCGGCGTCAAGCTGCTCTGGGGTACGGCTAACTGCTTTACCAACCCTCGCTATGGCGCGGGCGCGGCAACCAACCCGGACCCGGAAGTCTTCAGCTGGGCGGCCACCCAGGTTGTGACTGCGATGAACGCCACGCATCAGCTGGGCGGTGAGAACTATGTACTCTGGGGCGGTCGTGAAGGCTATGAAACGCTGCTGAATACCGACCTGCGCCAGGAGCGTGAGCAGATTGGTCGCTTTATGCAGATGGTGGTGGACCACAAACACAAAATCGGTTTCCGCGGCACGCTGCTGATTGAGCCGAAACCACAGGAGCCAACCAAACATCAGTACGACTACGATGTCGCCACCGTGTATGGCTTCCTGAAGCAGTTTGGTCTGGAAAAAGAGATCAAAGTGAATATTGAGGCTAACCACGCTACCCTGGCGGGCCACTCGTTCCATCACGAAATCGCCTCTGCGATTGCGCTGGGCATCTTCGGATCGGTGGATGCGAACCGCGGCGATCCGCAACTGGGCTGGGATACCGACCAGTTCCCGAACAGCGTGGAAGAGAACGCGCTGGTGATGTACGAAATTATCAAAGCGGGCGGTTTCACCACCGGCGGCCTGAACTTTGACGCCAAAGTGCGTCGCCAGAGCACTGACAAATACGATCTGTTCTACGGGCATATTGGCGCGATGGACACCATGGCGCTGGCGCTGAAGGTGGCGGCCCGTATGATTGAAGACGGTGAGCTGGATAAGCGCGTCGCGAAGCGCTACAGCGGCTGGAACAGTGAGCTGGGCCAGCAAATTTTGAAAGGTCAGTTATCGCTTGCGGAGATCGCGAAGTACGCTGAACAGCATCAGCTTGCGCCGCAGCATCAGAGCGGCCATCAGGAGTTGCTGGAAAACCTGGTTAATCACTACCTGTTCGATAAATAACAGCATCCATGCCCGGTAAGCGCAGCGCCACCGGGCATTTCTGTCAAAGGAGTCACCACATGTATATCGGGATCGATCTTGGCACGTCGGGGGTGAAAGCCATCCTGTTAAGCGAGCAGGGCGATGTGTTAGCCACGCAGACTGAAAAGTTGCAGGTTTCACGCCCGCATCCGCTTTGGTCGGAACAAGATCCGGAGCAGTGGTGGCAGGCGACGGACCGCGCGATGAAAGCCTTAGGCGAGCAGCACAGCCTGCGCGGCGTGAAGGCGCTGGGCATTGCCGGGCAAATGCATGGCGCAACGTTGCTGGATAGTCAGCATCGCGTTCTGCGCCCGGCTATTCTCTGGAACGATGGCCGCTGTGCGGAAGAGTGCGCGATCCTTGAGGAGCGTGTGCCTGCGTCCCGCGAAATTACGGGCAACCTGATGATGCCCGGTTTTACCGCGCCAAAACTCCTGTGGGTGCAGCGCCATGAGCCTGAGATTTTTCGCCAGGTGGCGAAGGTTCTGTTGCCGAAAGACTACCTGCGTTTTCGCATGACGGGGGATTTTGCCAGCGACATGTCTGACGCCGCGGGCACGATGTGGCTCGACGTGGCGAAACGGGACTGGAGCGAGGCGATGCTGGATGCCTGCCAGCTGACGCGCGACCATATGCCTGCGCTGTTTGAAGGCAGTGAAATCACGGGGGCTTTGCAGCCTTCTGTTGCTGAACGCTGGAACATGCCAGCCGTACCTGTCGTCGCCGGCGGCGGCGATAATGCGGCGGGGGCGGTCGGCGTGGGGATGGTCGAGGCAGGACAGGCTATGCTCTCGCTCGGCACTTCCGGCGTCTATTTTGCCGTCAGTGACGGGTATCGTAGTAACCCTGAAAGCGCCGTACACAGCTTCTGCCACGCGTTGCCGGGTAAATGGCATTTGATGTCGGTGATGCTGAGCGCGGCTTCCTGCCTCGACTGGGCGGCAAAGCTAACCGGAATGGCGGACGTCCCGGCGCTTATCACAGCGGCACAGCAGGCAGATGATAATGCCGGTGCGGTCTGGTTTTTACCGTACCTTTCCGGCGAGCGGACGCCGCATAACAACCCGGAAGCGAAAGGGGTGTTCTTCGGTCTTACCCATCAGCACGGCCCGGCAGAGCTGGCGCGCGCGGTGCTTGAAGGCGTTGGCTATGCTCTGGCGGACGGAATGGATGTCGTGCATGACTGTGGACTGACGCCATCCAGCATTACGTTAATTGGCGGCGGTGCGCGAAGCAGCTACTGGCGGCAAATGCTTTCCGATATCAGCGGGTTGCAGCTGGACTATCGTACGGGAGGCGATGTCGGCCCGGCGCTCGGTGCGGCACGGCTGGCGCAAATTGCGCTGAACCCGGATAAACCACTGCACCAGCTTTTGCCCCAGCTGCCGCTTGAACGGCAGCATCGTCCTGATGCGAAAAATCATGCTCGCTATGCTGAAAGACGAGACGTGTTCCGCAAAATTTATCAGCAGCTTTTGCCGCTAATGTCATAAACAGGAGCCGGGTGGCGCTAACGCTTACCCGGCCTGCCAGCCTTCAACCGGGCTAGCTCACAAACCGGCGCGTATCGATTCTTTGCAGCAACATTGACAGCAGCAGGCTGACAACCAGCGTAACGGTAAATATCCAGACAATATCCAGCACCGGCCAGCTTTTAAGCTCAACGCCGCGGGTGCGCAGGGCGTGGATCACCAGCGCGTGAAAACCGTAAATGCCCAGCGAGTGGCGAGAGATAAACCCCAGCACCGGAAGCGGGCGGGCATTCAGGGTGTTTTTAACCAGCGTCAGCAGAGAGATCGCGCAGATAAAGACCATCGGGCCGCAGTAGAGATACCAGGTATCGGCAAAGTTGCCGCGCCATTGCAGCTCATGCAGCGTCCCGCGAGAGATAATAAACACACCGACGAGAAACGCGGCTGCGCAAAGCCAGTTCATTCCTCGCTTTTGCGTCTCCATCATGCCAATGGCGCGCCCCAGCATGCCGTACAGCACGTAATAAAACGTATCCCCGGTGATATAAAGGTTAACGGGCAACCATTCAAAGCCATCAATTTTCTGTGAGACGGTGTTCGGGTTGGCCACGATCCCGATGACCACCATCAGCGCCAGCAGCATTTTACCGCTGACGTTTTTTACCTGAATTAACGGTGACACCAGATAGATAACCATTATCGCGAAGAAAAACCACAGATGATAGAACACCGGTTTTTGCAACAAGTTGAGCAGGGAACGTTCAGCGTTAATTGAAGTGAACAGGATGATATAGAGCAGCGAAATGGCGCTGTAAAACAGCAGACAGGAGACAATACGGATGAAATGTCTCGGCTGTGCGCTACGCTCGCCAAAAAAGAGAAAACCGGAAATCATAAAGAACAGCGGGACACTCACGCGGGAGGCCGAGTTCAGAATATTGGCGACATCCCAGTTAACAGGGCTGATACTGTGCGCGTTCGTGACATACCAGGTCGTTGTGTGGATCATCACCACCATCAGACAGGCTATTCCCCGCAGGTTATCAATCCAGTTAATTTTTGACTGCATCAGTTCCTCTGTATTCCTGATAAAAAAAGTGTGACTGCGATTGTGTAAAACTTTTCCCTTGGAAAATTCTGAGTTTAGCCCGGCTAGCTTGTAGGGCGCTGGTGAGATTCGCAGAATGACGGACATTAATCCATAAACGTGTTGCTACTAAAAATAACAGCCACTGACCAGGGCGGTAATAAAAATGATGATGAAGCGTGGGGTGTCACTCTTTCTGCTGCTCTTATTAACAGGATGCAGTGCTTCTGAGGAGATACCTGTCCAAAAAGCGCAGCAGGGGAAAATGAGCCCGGAGCGTTCCCTGAATATGGAACAGCTGTGCAGGGATCAGGCGGCTCACCGCTATAATTCCGAAGCACAGAAAATTCATATAAACGGCTTCGAGCGCTTTCAGGGCAGCTATGAACTGAAAGGCTATACGGCGCGTAAAGAGGGCTTTGTCTGCTCTTTTGATGCAGACGGTCAGTTTTTACATCTCTCAATGCGTTAAATTGCTCGTATAAGCAGCAACCAGAGCCTTCGCAGGTTCTGGCTGTAGGGCTTATTCCCCAATTTTCCCTAAACAACCCCGTTTCGTACTGTATATCTTGCAGCCAGCGGGTATACTGATCCCTTCCATTTAAAACCACACGTATCCAGCACGAAATACTATGCAAAAGTTTGATACCAAGACCTTCCAGGGCCTGATCCTGACCTTACAGGATTACTGGGCTCGTCAGGGCTGCACCATTGTTCAACCTTTGGACATGGAAGTTGGCGCAGGCACCTCGCACCCGATGACCAGCCTGCGCGCGTTAGGGCCAGAGCCAATGGCGACCGCCTATGTGCAGCCATCCCGTCGTCCGACCGATGGCCGTTACGGCGAAAACCCTAACCGTTTGCAGCACTACTATCAGTTCCAGGTGGTGATTAAGCCATCACCCGACAACATTCAGGAACTGTACCTCGGGTCACTGAAAGAGCTGGGTATGGATCCAACCATTCACGACATTCGTTTCGTGGAAGATAACTGGGAAAACCCAACGCTGGGTGCCTGGGGGCTGGGTTGGGAAGTGTGGCTGAACGGCATGGAAGTGACCCAGTTCACCTACTTCCAGCAGGTTGGCGGTCTGGAATGTAAACCGATTACCGGCGAAATCACCTATGGTCTGGAACGTCTGGCCATGTACATTCAGGGCGTAGACAGCGTTTACGACCTGGTCTGGAGCGACGGCCCGCTGGGTAAAACCACCTACGGCGACGTGTTCCATCAGAACGAAGTGGAGCAATCCACCTATAACTTCGAATACGCGGACGTGGACTTCCTGTTCACCTGCTTCGAGCAGTACGAGAAAGAAGCCCAGCAGCTGCTGGCGCTGGAGACTCCGCTGCCGCTGCCTGCCTACGAGCGTATTCTGAAGGCTGCCCACAGCTTCAACCTGCTGGATGCCCGCAAAGCGATCTCCGTGACTGAACGTCAGCGCTACATTCTGCGTATTCGTACCCTGACCAAAGCCGTTGCAGAAGCTTACTACGCGTCCCGTGAAGCCCTTGGCTTCCCGATGTGCAACCGAAACAAATAAGAGGCGGCCATGTCTGAGAAAACTTTCCTGGTGGAAATCGGCACTGAAGAGCTGCCACCAAAAGCCCTGCGCAGCCTGGCTGAATCTTTCGCTGCGAACGTCACTGCTGAGCTGGATAACGCTGGCCTGGCGCACGGTAAAATTGAGTGGTTTGCCGCGCCGCGTCGTCTGGCGCTGAAAGTGGCAAACCTGGCGGCGTCCCAGCCGGATCGCGAAGTTGAAAAACGTGGCCCGGCCATTGCTCAGGCGTTCGACGCCGAAGGCAAGCCGAGCAAAGCGGCAGAAGGCTGGGCGCGCGGCTGCGGCATCACCGTTGATCAGGCCGAGCGTCTGACCACCGACAAAGGTGAATGGCTGCTGTACCGTGCCCATGTGAAAGGCGAAAGCGCCGAAGCGCTGCTGCCTGACATGATCGCGACCTCGCTGGCAAAATTGCCGATTCCTAAGCTGATGCGCTGGGGCGCGTCCGACGTACACTTTGTGCGTCCGGTTCACACCGTGACCCTGCTGCTGGGCGATACCGTTATCCCGGCGACCATTCTGGGCGTGGCGTCCGATCGCGTGATCCGCGGCCATCGCTTTATGGGCGAGCCGGAGTTCACCATCGACAATGCTGACCAGTACCCGCAGATCCTGCTGGAGCGCGGCAAGGTCATTGCTGACTACGAACAGCGTAAAGCCAAAATCAAAGCGGACGCAGAAGACGCGGCGCGCAAAATTGGCGGAAACGCTGACCTGAGCGACAGCCTGCTGGAAGAGGTGACCTCGCTGGTCGAATGGCCGGTTGTACTGACCGCGAAATTCGAAGAGAAATTCCTGGCCGTTCCGGCAGAAGCGCTTGTTTACACCATGAAGGGTGACCAGAAGTACTTCCCGGTTTACGCCAACGACGGCAAGCTGCTGCCAAACTTCATCTTCGTGGCGAACATCGAATCGAAAGATCCGAGCCAGATTATCTCCGGTAACGAGAAAGTGGTGCGTCCGCGTCTGGCGGATGCCGAGTTCTTCTTCAATACCGACCGTAAAAAACGTCTGGAAGACAACCTGCCGCGTCTGCAAACCGTGCTGTTCCAGCAGCAGCTGGGTACGCTGCGCGACAAGACCGACCGTATCGCGGAGCTGTCCGGCTGGATTGCCCGTGAAATTGGCGCCGACGTTAACCACGCTACCCGCGCGGGCCTGCTCTCCAAGTGCGACCTGATGACCAACATGGTGTTCGAATTTACCGACACCCAGGGCGTGATGGGCATGCACTACGCGCGTCACGATGGCGAAGCGGAAGACGTGGCGGTAGCCCTGAACGAGCAGTATCAGCCGCGCTTTGCCGGTGACGATCTGCCGTCTAACCCGGTTGCCTGCGCTGTGGCGATTGCCGATAAGATGGACACCCTGGCGGGTATCTTCGGTATCGGTCAGCATCCGAAAGGCGATAAAGACCCGTTTGCGCTGCGTCGCGCTGCGCTGGGCGTGCTGCGAATCATCGTAGAGAAGAACCTCAACCTCGATCTGCAAACGCTGACCGAAGAAGCGGTACGTCTGTACGGCGATAAGCTGACCAACGCGAAGGTTGTGGATGATGTTATCGACTTTATGCTCGGTCGTTTCCGCGCATGGTATCAGGACGAAGGTTACTCCGTTGATACCATTCAGGCGGTGCTGGCGCGTCGTCCGACCCGTCCGGCAGATTTCGATGCGCGTATGAAAGCGGTATCCCACTTCCGTACGCTGGAAGCGGCGTCTGCGCTGGCCGCGGCCAACAAGCGCGTATCCAACATCCTCGCGAAATCCGACGAGACGCTGAACGAGCGCGTCAACGCTGCAACCCTGAAAGAGCCGGAAGAGATTTCTCTGGCGATGCAGGTGGTGGTGCTGCGCGACAAGCTGGAGCCGTACTTCGCGGAAGGTCGCTACCAGGAAGCGCTGGTGGAGCTGGCGGAGCTGCGTGACGTCATCGACGCCTTCTTCGAGAAGGTAATGGTGAACGTGGAAGATAAAGAGCTGCGGATTAACCGTCTCTCGATGCTTGAGAAACTGCGTGAGCTGTTCCTGCGCGTGGCGGATATTTCGCTGCTGCAATAACGTAAAAAACCCGCCCCTGACAGGCGGGAAGAACGGCAACTAAACTTTTTCTCTCCGTAGGCCGGGAAAGCGTAGCGCCTCCCGGCAAAAGCCCGATGGCGCGATGCTTATCGGGCCTACGTTACTTTGAGATACTTTTCCTTATTTACACCCTCTCAAACACCGTCGCGATCCCCTGACCCAACCCGATACACATCGTTGCCAGACCAAACTGGGCATCTTTGCGTTCCATCAGGTTAATCAGCGTGGTACTGATACGTGCCCCGGAGCAGCCCAGCGGGTGTCCGAGGGCGATCGCGCCGCCGTTGAGGTTAATCTTCTCGTCGATCTGATCCATCAGCCCCAGATCTTTAATGCACGGCAGGATCTGCGCGGCGAACGCTTCGTTCATCTCGAACAGGTCAATATCACTTGCGCTCAGCCCCGCTTTTTTCAGCGCCAGTTTTGATGCCGGAACCGGGCCGTAGCCCATGATGGAAGGATCGCAGCCCACGACCGCCATCGAACGCACGCGGGCGCGTGGCGTCAGGCCTAATTCGCGGGCGCGGCTTTCGCTCATCACCAGCATCGCGGCGGCACCGTCGGACAGGGCAGACGAGGTGCCCGCCGTTACCGTGCCGGTGACCGGATCAAACGCCGGACGCAGGGTAGAAAGCGCTTCGACCGTGGTTTCCGGGCGGATAACTTCGTCGTAGCTGAACTGCTTCAGTACGCCGTCTGCGTCGTGACCGCCGGTTGGGATGATCTCATTCTTAAAGGCACCAGACTGCGTGGCGGCCCAGGCGCGGGCATGCGAGCGTGCGGCAAACGCATCCTGCATCTCACGGCTGATGCCGTGCAGACGGGAGAGCATCTCGGCGGTCAGGCCCATCATACCGGCGGCTTTCGCCACGTTGCGGCTCATGCCTGGATGGAAATCGACCCCGTGGCTCATCGGCACGTGGCCCATGTGCTCCACGCCGCCCACCAGACAGGCCTGCGCATCGCCGGTCATGATCATCCGCGCCGCGTCGTGCAGCGCCTGCATCGACGAACCGCAAAGACGGTTGACGGTGACGGCCGGAACCGAATGCGGGATCTCCGCCAGCAGGGACGCGTTACGGGCAATGTTGAAGCCCTGCTCCAGCGTCTGCTGCACGCAGCCCCAGTAGATATCGTCCAGCGCTGCTGGGTCCAGCGCCGGGTTACGCGCCAGCAGGCTACGCATCAGGTGCGCGGAGAGATCTTCCGCGCGCACGTTACGGAACGCACCGCCTTTTGAACGGCCCATCGGGGTGCGAATCGCATCAACAATGACAACCTTTTCCATTGTGACTCCTTAAGCCGTTTTCAGTTCGCCAACCGGACGGGCTGGCTCAACTGCTGGGTAGTAGGGTTCGTTATGGCGCGCTTTGTTACGCAGCCCTTCCGGCACCTCATAAAGCGGGCCGAGGTGCTGGTACTGCTGAGCCATATCGAGATAGCGGGCGCTGCCGAGCGTATCCAGCCAGCGGAACGCGCCGCCGTGGAACGGAGGGAAGCCAAGGCCGTACACCAGCGCCATATCCGCTTCTGCCGGGCTGGCGATAATGCCTTCTTCGAGGCAGCGCACCACTTCGTTGATCATCGGGATCATCATCCGGGCGATGATCTCATCGTCGGTGAAGTCGCGTTTCGGCTGACTGACGTCGGCCAGCAGGCCATCCACCGCCGCATCTTCTTCTTTCTTCGGTTTGCCTTTGCTGTCTTCTTTATAGCGCCAGAAGCCCAGACCGTTTTTCTGACCAAAGCGGTTGGCGTCGAACAGGGCGTCAATGGCGTCGCGATAGTCTTTCTGCATGCGCTGCGGGAAGCCCGCCGCCATCACCGCCTGCGCGTGATGGGCAGTGTCGATGCCGACAACGTCCAGCAGATACGCCGGGCCCATCGGCCAGCCGAACTGTTTTTCCATCACCTTGTCGATTTTGCGGAAGTCTGCGCCGTCGCGCAGCAGCTGGCTGAAACCGGCGAAGTACGGGAACAGCACGCGGTTAACGAAGAAGCCCGGGCAGTCGTTAACCACGATCGGCGTTTTGCCCATCTTGCTCGCCCACGCCACCACTTTGGCGATGGTTTCGTCGGAGGTTTTTTCCCCACGGATCACTTCAACCAGCGGCATGCGATGCACCGGGTTAAAGAAGTGCATCCCGCAGAAGTTTTCCGGACGCTTCAGCACGCTCGCCAGTTCGCTGATAGGAATAGTGGAGGTGTTAGAGGCCAGCACGGTTTCCGGACGCACCTTGTCTTCGGTTTCGGCCAGTACCGCTTTTTTCACTTTCGGGTTCTCGACGACCGCTTCAACCACCACGTCCACACGGTCGAAACCGCTGTATTCCAGCACTGGCTGGATGGTGGAGATCACGCCTGCCAGCTTCAGACCGTCAATTTTGCCGCGCTCAAGCTGTTTATTCAGCAGCTTGGCCGCTTCGGTCATGCCCAGCGTCAGGGATTTCTCGTTGATGTCCTTCATCACCACCGGCACGCCTTTCCAGGCAGACTGGTAGGCGATGCCGCCACCCATAATGCCCGCGCCGAGTACCGCCGCGTGTTTTGGCGTTTCAACGTTTTTGGTGAGTTGTTTGGCTTTGCCCTTCACGAACTGATCGTTAAGGAAGATACCAACCAGCGCGCGGGCTTCGTTGGTGTGCGCCAGCGGGACAAAGCTCTGGTTTTCCAGCTTCAGGGCGTCATCACGGCCCAGCCGGGCTGCCGCTTCAATGGTTTTCACCGCCGTGATCGGTGCCGGGTAGTGTTTACCCGCCGTCTGCATCACCATGCCTTTGGCGATGGTGAAGCTCATGGTGGCTTCAATTTTGCTGAGCTTCAACGGCTCCAGTTTCGGCTGACGTTTGGCTTTCCAGTCGAGATCGCCGTTAATCGCCTGACGCAGAATGGCGACAGCGCCTTCAATCAGTTTTTCAGGCTTAACCACGCCGTCCACCAGACCGATTTTCTGTGCCTGTTCCGCGCCCACATCTTTACCTGCGGCAATGATCTCCAGCGCGCTGTCGGCACCCAACATGCGCGGCATACGCACCGAGCCGCCAAAGCCCGGCATAATGCCCAGTTTGGTTTCCGGCAGGCCGATGCGCAGGTCCGGGGTCGCCAGACGGTAATCAGTGGCTAACACGCATTCGCAACCGCCGCCCAGCGCGTAACCGTTAACGGCAGAAAGGGTCGGGACAGGCAGATCTTCCAGACGATTAAAGACGCTGTTCGCGAAATGCAGCCACTGGCTCAGCTGTTCTTCGGGCACCAGGAACAGCGACAGGAATTCGGTGATATCCGCGCCAACGATAAAGGCCGCTTTGTTGGAGCGCAGCAGCAGCCCTTTTAAATCTGATTGCTTTTCAAGTACATCCAGCGCCTGGCCAAGACTGGCCACCGTCGCGGTATCAAGCTTGTTCACTGAGCCGGGGGCATCGAACACCAGTTCGGCAATGCCATCTTCCAGCCAGTCTACGTACAGGGTGTCGCCTTTGTAGAGCATGTCGGTCTCCTGAATCCAGCAATTGGATCTGGTCATACCAGATGAAACGGAGTGTGGAATTTATGTTAATAAAATGCAAATTAGTCATTAAGAAATTGCTGCGCTGATCACGGTCGGTGGAAATCACGCAGCCGGAGTGAGGTGTGCTAAGATGCGATGACTTGAGGTCAAAAAAACGAAAGGAAGAATGATGGACTCACTGGCTTCGCTTTATAAAAATCATATCGTTACCCTACAGGAACGTACCCGCGATGTACTGGCCCGCTTCAAGCTGGATGCCCTGCTGATCCACTCCGGCGAGCTGATGAATACTTTTCTTGATGACCATGCTTATCCCTTCAAGGTTAACCCGCAGTTTAAAGCCTGGGTACCTGTGACGCAGGTTCCAAATTGCTGGCTGCTGGTGGATGGCGTGAACAAGCCGAAACTGTGGTTCTACCTGCCGGTCGATTACTGGCACAACGTGGAACCGCTGCCGACCTCATTCTGGACCGAAGAAATTGACGTGATTGCGCTGCCAAAAGCAGACGGCATTGGCAGCCAGCTGCCAGCGGCGCGCGGCAACATCGGCTACATTGGTCCGGTTCCTGAGCGTGCGCTGGGTCTGGATATTCCGGCAGATAAACTCAACCCGAAAGGCGTGCTGGATTATCTGCACTACTATCGCGCCTACAAGACCGACTACGAACTTTACTGCATGCGTGAAGCGCAAAAAACGGCGGTGAATGGCCACCGTGCGGCGCACGAAGCGTTCCAGTCCGGTATGAGCGAGTTCGATATTAATCAGGCCTACCTGACGGCGACCGGCCACCGCGATACCGACGTGCCGTACAGCAACATCGTGGCGCTGAATGAACATGCCTCGGTTCTGCACTACACCAAACTGGATCATCAGGTTCCGGCTGAGATGCGCAGCTTCCTGCTGGACGCGGGGGCTGAGTACAATGGTTATGCGGCAGACCTGACCCGTACCTGGGCGGCGAATGCGGACACCGATTTTGCGCAATTGATCAAAGACGTGAACGACGAACAGCTGGCGCTGATTGGCACCATGAAGGCCGGAACCAGCTACGTGGATTATCACATCCAGTTCCATCAGCGCATCGCTAAACTGCTGCGTAAGCATCAGATTGTCAAAGACATGAGCGAAGAGGCGATGGTTGAGAACGATCTGACCGGGCCATTTATGCCGCACGGTATCGGCCACCCGCTGGGTTTGCAGGTTCATGACGTCGCGGGCTTTATGCAGGATGATACCGGTACGCACCTGGCGGCACCGTCTAAATATCCTTATCTGCGCTGCACCCGCGTTCTGGCGCCGCGTATGGTATTGACCATCGAGCCGGGCATCTACTTTATTGAATCCCTGCTGGCGCCGTGGCGCGAAGGGCAATTCAGCAAGCACTTCAACTGGGAGAAAATTGAAGCGCTGAAGCCGTATGGCGGCATTCGTATCGAGGATAACGTGGTTATTCACGAGAACAGCATTGAGAACATGACGCGAGATCTGAAGCTGGCCTGATGGAAAGCTGGCTGATACCGGCCGAGCCGGTCACCTTTGTTGAGGAAATCAAGAAAAGCCGCTTTATCACGCTGTTGGCGCATACCGACGGCGTGGAGGCGGCGAAGGCGTTCGTCGAGTCCGTCCGCGCGCAGCACCCCGATGCCCGCCATCACTGTGTGGCGTGGGTCGCGGGGCCGCCAGACGACTCACAGCAGCTTGGGTTTTCTGACGACGGTGAACCGGCGGGTACGGCCGGAAAACCGATGCTCTCCCAGTTGATGGGCAGCGGCGTGGGTGAAATCACCGCCGTCGTGGTCCGCTACTACGGGGGCATTTTGTTAGGCACCGGAGGGCTGGTTAAAGCCTACGGAGGTGGTGTCCAGCAGGCGCTTAATCTGCTGATAACAACCCGCAAAACGCCACTTACGGAATATACTTTGTTATGCGATTACGCCCAGCTATCGGGTATCGAAGCACTGCTTAAACAGTTTAACGGTGTCATCGCACACAGTGATTATCAGGCAATGGTGCAATTACGCGTGGCGCTTCCTCAGGCGGAACTGGCTGCTTTTTCAGCAAAACTCGCTGATTTTAGTCGCGGTTCATTGCAATTACTGCCGATTGAAGAATAATCCCCACCTCACAATTTTGAATACCTAAGGAAGCGGCAGAGATGCATTTTCGTGCCATTACCCGAATCGTTGGATTGCTGGTCATACTTTTCTCCGGGACAATGATTATTCCCGGACTGGTGGCGCTCATCTACCGGGACGGTGCGGGGCGTGCATTTACGCAAACCTTTTTTGTCGCGCTGACGATTGGCTCCCTGCTGTGGTGGCCAAACCGCCGTGAGAAAGGTGAACTGAAATCCCGGGAGGGGTTTCTGATTGTGGTCCTGTTCTGGACGGTACTGGGAAGCGTGGGTGCGCTGCCGTTTATCTTCTCCGAACAACCGAATCTCACCGTCACGGATGCGTTTTTTGAATCGTTCTCCGGATTAACGACCACCGGGGCCACCACGCTGGTGGGGCTGGATTCGCTCCCGCATGCGATTCTCTTTTACCGGCAGATGCTCCAGTGGTTCGGCGGTATGGGGATCATCGTCCTGGCGGTGGCTATCCTGCCCATTCTGGGCGTCGGGGGGATGCAGCTCTACCGGGCGGAGATGCCCGGCCCGCTGAAAGATAACAAGATGCGCCCGCGTATTGCGGAGACGGCGAAGACCCTGTGGCTTATCTATGTCCTGCTGACGGTGGCCTGCGCGCTGGCGCTGTGGTTTGCCGGGATGCCTGCGTTTGATGCCATCGGGCACAGCTTTGCGACTATTGCTATCGGCGGGTTCTCCACCCACGATGCCAGCGTCGGCTACTTCGACAGCCCGACAATCAATACCATCATTGCCATCTTTTTGCTGATCTCAGGCTGTAACTACGGTCTACACTTCTCGTTGCTTAGCGGAAGGAGCCTGAAGGTGTACTGGCGCGACCCGGAATTCCGGATGTTTATTGGCGTCCAGCTGACCCTGGTGGTTATCTGTACCCTGGTACTGTGGTTCCACGATGTTTATAACTCGGCGGTCACGACCCTGAACCAGGCCTTCTTCCAGGTGGTATCGATGGCGACAACCGCCGGTTTCACCACGGACAGTATTGCGCGTTGGCCACTGTTCCTGCCGGTGCTGCTGTTGTGCTCTGCGTTTATCGGCGGTTGCGCCGGGTCAACGGGCGGCGGTCTGAAGGTGATCCGTATCCTGCTGCTGTTCAAGCAGGGGAACCGTGAGCTGAAACGTCTGGTCCACCCGAATGCGGTTTACAGTATTAAGCTGGGGAACCGCGCGCTGCCGGAGCGCATCCTCGAAGCGGTGTGGGGATTCTTCTCCGCTTATGCGCTGGTCTTTATTGTCAGTATGCTGGCGATTATCGCCACGGGCGTGGATGATTTCTCTGCCTTCGCCTCTGTGGTGGCAACGTTAAACAACCTGGGGCCGGGGCTGGGCGTCGTGGCGGATAACTTCGCCAGTATGAACCCGGTGGCGAAGTGGATCTTAATCGCCAATATGCTGTTTGGGCGTCTTGAGGTCTTTACGCTGCTGGTGCTGTTTACCCCAACATTCTGGCGTGAGTAAGGAGACATTGGTGAAAACGTTAATTCTTTTCTCAACGCGTGACGGGCAAACGCGTGAGATTGCTTCATATCTGGCTTCCGAACTCAAAGAGCTGGGCATTTATTCTGATGTGGTGAACCTGAATCGCACAGAGCAGATTGCCTGGCAGGATTACGACCGCGTGGTGATTGGCGCTTCAATTCGCTACGGCCATTTCCATCCGGCGCTGGATCGCTTTGTGAAAAAGCATACGGCGGAGCTCGCTCAGCTGCCTGGCGCGTTTTACTCGGTCAACCTGGTTGCCCGTAAACCGGAGAAGCGTACGCCGCAGACCAACAGTTATACGCGCAAGTTTTTGCTGAGTTCGCCATGGCAGCCCGATATCTGTTCTGTCTTTGCTGGCGCGCTGCGTTACCCGCGTTACCGCTGGTATGACCGCTTTATGATCCGCCTGATCATGAAAATGACGGGCGGGGAAACGGATACGCGTAAAGAAGTGGTGTATACCGACTGGGCTCAGGTCGCCAGTTTTGCCCGTGAAATTGCGCGTTTAACGGACGATGCGCGGGTTAAATAAGCGTTGAGTTTGAAAAGTGAGCGAACGAAAAGTTTTTTGTATTTAGTGCTTGTCACTTCAGAAGAACTCCCTATAATGCGCCTCCACTGACACGGAACAACGGCACGCAAGCCGCCGGGTCAGCAGAGAAAAGCAAAATAAACGCTT
>NZ_JBLVXX010000039.1:0-54812 GCF_048283985.1 Enterobacter cloacae complex sp. 6730903
CTCAGTCCAGGGCATAGCGAGTCTCCTCTTCTATGCCAGTTATAACTGTTACCCATGTATCCGGTCTAAAGTGTTACCCATGTTTCCGGTTCATACCCTACGCTTACCGGGCCTACGCTCAATATGTAGGTCGGGTAAGGCGAAGCCGCCACCCGACATGTGTTTACCCCACCTGCACCGACAGCATACTCAAACTCCCCATCTCAATGCCGTCGACCGGGATTGTAATAACCTCCTGACCATCCCATGCGCCTAATACATACAGCAATGGCAAGAAGTGTTCCGGCGTCGGGTTAGAGAGCGAACCGCCGTCGTGATCCAGATAGTTCACCAAAGGGTGCCGTTCGACCGGCCCTTGCCAGGTCAGGTTGTCTTTTACATAGTCATTAAAAGCTGTTGCCCAGGGGTACGGCGTATTTTCACCGTGCCAGCGTACCGTACGCAGATTGTGTACCACGTTGCCACTGGCAATCAGCATGATGCCCTCATCACGAAGCGAAGCCAGCTTACGCCCCATCTCCATGTGCCAGGCAGCCGGTTTGGTACTGTCGATACTCAGTTGCACCATCGGAATATCGGCATCCGGATACATTTTGATCAACACCCCCCATGAGCCGTGGTCAAAGCCCCAGGCTTCTTTGTCCAGCGCAACCGGAACAGGGGCGAGCAGATCAACCAGCCGCTGCGCCAGCTCAGGGGAGCCCGGCGCAGGATAATGCGTGTCATACAGCGCCTGCGGAAAGCCGCCAAAATCATGAATCGTTTTTGGCGCTTCCATGACCGTCACGCCGGTACCCCGGGTAAACCAGTGCGCAGAGACCACCACAATTGCCTTCGGACGCGGTAACGTCTCACCCAGTTCACGCCAGGCGCGGGTATAGACGTTATCTTCCAGGACGTTCATTGGGCTGCCATGGCCTAAAAACAGTGCTGGCATACGAGAAGAAGACATGGTGATATCCTTAGAGGAGGTGTCAATGTGATGGGCCTACATTACGCGCATTCAGGTGAAGATGAACGCAGATAACCGTGAAGATCATCATCAGGAAATTTGAATGTCAGATATCGCTTAAGGAGAATGCATGTCAGTACCGTTGATTTTGACCTTACTTGCGGGCGCCGCGACCTTTATCGGTGCGTTCCTCGGGGTACTCGGGCAAAAACCCTCTAATCGCCTTCTGGCCTTCTCGCTGGGTTTCGCCGCCGGGATCATGCTGCTTATCTCGCTGATGGAGATGCTGCCCGCCGCGCTTCACACCGAAGGCATGTCGCCTGTTCTGGGCTATGGCATGTTTATCATTGGTCTGCTGGGTTATTTTGCGCTCGACCGTATTCTTCCTCACGCGCACCCGCAGGATTTAATGCAAAAAAGCGTTACTCCCATTCCGGGCAATATCAAACGCACGGCCATTCTGCTGACGCTGGGTATCAGCCTGCATAACTTTCCGGAAGGTATCGCTACCTATGTCACGGCCAGCAGCAACCTGGAAATGGGTTTTGGTGTAGCGCTGGCCGTGGCATTGCACAATATTCCTGAAGGACTTGCCGTTGCCGGACCCGTTTATGCCGCCACGGGCTCAAAACGTACGGCTGTCTTTTGGGCGGGTATCTCCGGGATGGCTGAAATTCTCGGCGGCGTGCTGGCGTGGCTGATCCTCGGTAGCCTCGTCTCCCCGATCGTGATGGCTGCGATTATGGCTGCCGTGGCCGGGATTATGGTCGCGCTCTCTGTCGATGAACTGATGCCGCTGGCGAAAGAGATCGATCCCAACAATAACCCCAGCTACGGCGTACTGTGTGGAATGTCAGTGATGGGGATGAGTCTGGTACTGCTGCAAACGGCAGGTATTGGCTAACAATTTATGCCTCCGTTTTATACGGAGGCTTTATATTATTCAAAAAAACAATCCTATATATTTCACCTATAATAACCCACAAAACTTAAACCTATTAAAATTTCGAAAAACAACGCCTCTTAAGATAGCCTGAAAATATTAATTAAACCCATCTAAAAATATATTTAAGTCACGTTAATCGCGTCACCCTTCCCCAATCCGTATACTTTGCGAGCATTCTGAAATTAATATTCACATTACGAATCACTCTGAAAAAGGATATTTTCATGTATATGGGTAAGAAATTATTGTTAGCGGCAGCTATGGCTGCCATTGTATCGGGTTCTGCGTTTGCTGATGATCAAGGCTCAGGCAAAATCAAATTCAAAGGCGTGGTTATTGACGCACCGTGCAGCATCGCTCCAGACAGCGTTGATAAAGAAGTCGACCTGGGTGAAGTGACTACGGCCGTTATCAACGCCAACAAAAAATCCACGCCAGTTCCGGTCGATATCAATCTGGAAAACTGCCAGCTTGACGATCCGGCAGACGAAACCGACACGCCAATTACCAAAGTGGATGTGACCTTCACCAGCGCAGCGACAGATGCGACGGATACCAGCCTGATGAGCAACACCTTTGCAAACGGTGCGCAGAACGTGGGCGTCCGTCTGCTGGATAACGCGGAAAGTAACATCACGCTTGGGCAGCAACAAGAGCTTGATCTGCTGGCGGGTTCAACCACCCAGACGCTGCATTTCAAAGCGGTTATGGAAGTCCCTACAGGTAAAACTGCGACGGCAGGCCAGGTTGAAGCCACGGCTAACTACGTCCTGATGTACAAATAATTCCGTTACGTCACGGTATCAGCCGACTGGCAATCCAAGCCGGTCGGCACTCTTTATTTATTCGAGTAACAGGATGATGACATACAAATTACAATGGATAATCATCATTGCGTCCCTGTTAATGACGAAAATTGCCTCTGCCACTGAATTTAATATAAACGCCATCGATAAAGATCAGCGCGGCAGCGTCGATTTATCACTTTTTAAAGATCAAATATCGGTTACGCCGGGGAGCTATTTCGTTACGGTTGCCGTCAATGATATTCCGCTGGCAAATGGCTGGCAGCTTCGCTGGCGAGAAATAAATAACGCAGTTCAGGTCTGTATTCCCCCCGAGCTGGCCGATACATTCGCATTGCAGGATGACGTTCGTCAGGCTTTGCCGGAAAAAGAGGGATGCGTTGATTTCGCCGCCAGACCCGACATCAAATTTACTTTTGAGCAAGGCAGCCAGACCCTGAAAGTAACGCTCCCCCAGGCGTGGCTGCAATACCGTGCGGTTGACTGGATGCCGTCATCCACCTGGGACAACGGCGTGCCGGGCGTGCTGCTGGATTACAATCTTTTTGCCAGCCATTATCAGCCCAATAGCGGCGGCAGCAATGACAACGCCAATACCTATGGCACCGCCGGTGCGAACATGGGCGCGTGGCGGCTACGCAGCGATTATCAGTACACGCAAAGCCATACGGACGCAGGCTCGGAGCATGATGGACGTTTTTCACGCGTGTATATGTTCCGCCCTCTGCCCTCGCTCGGTGCGAAACTGACGCTGGGTGAAACGGATTTCCAGTCCGCCATTTTTGACGCCTTCACATACACCGGCGCATCGCTCATCAGCGATGAACGTATGCTGCCATGGTCGCTGCGCGGCTATGCCCCGCAGATTACCGGGATAGCGCAAACCAACGCCACGGTGACCGTAAGCCTTGCCGAACGCGTGATTTACCAGAGTAAAGTGCCGCCAGGTCCTTTTGTTATTCAGGATCTTAACCAGTCGGTTCAGGGCACGCTGGACGTCAAAGTCACGGAAGAGGACGGACGCGTCAGCACCTTCCAGGTCTCGGCTGAATCCGTGCCGTTTTTAACGCGCAAGGGCCAGGTGCGCTACAAGCTCGCGGCGGGTAAAGCGCGCCAGGGCGCCTCCCATGACGTTGAAGACCACGCCTTCATGAGCGGCGAATTTTCCTGGGGCATGCTGTCGCACACCTCCCTGTATGGCGGCACGCTGGCCGATGGCGACCGCTATCGTTCCGTCGCTGCCGGGATCGGCCAGAATATGGCCTGGCTGGGGGCGCTCTCTTTTGACGTCACGCAGGCCACCAGCCAGCTGCCACACCAGCGCAGCCAGACGGGTTACAGCTATCGCATTAACTACAGCAAGCGTTTCGATACCACCGGCAGTCAGCTTACGCTCGCCAGCTACCGCTACTCAGACCCACAGTTTTTGAGCTACGCCCGCTACCTTGATTATGACGACGGTGACCTCCAGTCGGAAAAACAAACCCTGAGCGTGACGGCAAGCCAGTACATTTCGGCGTTATCCCTGAACCTGTACGTCAATATGCTGCGTCAGACATGGTGGAATGATTCACCCTCCACGACCGGCAGCATCACGGCGGGCTACAACTTTGATATGGGTCGCTGGAAGAACCTTGGCGTAACCCTGTCCTGGAGTAAAACGCATTACGACGAGGAAGACGAAAATGACGATACTCAGTTTTATCTCTCACTCAGCGTACCGCTCGATCCCGATCATCGACTTAACTATGACCTGCGTAACAGCGACACGCTGAGCCATAACGTGTCGTGGTATGACACGTCGGATCGCAATAATACCTGGGGCGTTTCCGCAGGCGCGGAGAGCGGGAAGCCAGACTCCGGCGCGCAGGTCAGCGGGAATTATCAGCATTATTCTGCGTACGGCGATCTCAATCTCTCCGGCAGCTATAAAGCTGACGAATATAGCTCCCTTAGCGCGAGCTGGAGCGGTTCCTTCACCTCAACGGCGAAAGGCGCCGCGCTGCACCGGCGCAGCTACGGTAATGAACCCCGCGTAATGGTCAGCACCGACGGGGTAGGCAATATCCCGCTGAACATGTCGCGCGATGAAACCAACCGTTTTGGCATCGGCGTTTTACCGTCATTTTCCAGCTATTCCCCCTCCAGCGTGCAGGTCAATATGAACAACCTTCCGGATGGCGTGGACGTGGACAGCCGCGTCGTGACCTCAACCTGGACTGAGGGGGCCATTGGTTATCGTCAGATTGCCACGCGCGCAGGTAAGGACGTGGCAGGCGTTCTGCGGATGCCATCAGGAACGCCACCGCTCGGGGCGATTGTTCGCCTGGAAGAAAGCGATTTGCAGGTTGGGATGGTGGCCGATGAAGGCCACGTCTGGCTCGGCGCCGTTGAGCCAGAACAGCAGTTTCGCGTGACATGGGGCGACAACCAACAGTGTCGCTTCTCGTTACCTTCTCACTTAGAAAACAGCATGCAGTTGATACTGCCGTGTCAGTAAGAAATCATCATGAAATTAACGCCGATTAAAAGCCTGTGCCTGATGCTAATCAGCACAGCATTTACCGCCCACGCGGCCATTAACCTGGACCGCACGCGCATTGTTTTTCCTGAAAGCGACAAGGCCAGTAGCCTGAGAGTGGACAATCAGAGCAAGGCGCTGCCTTATCTGGCGCTCTCCTGGATTGAAGATGAAAAGGGGCAAAAAGAAGATGCGCACTTTATGGCGCTTCCCCCCATTCAACGTATCGAAGCGGGCGCCTCGTCGCAGGTAAGAATTGTTAAACAAGCCGCTACCCGCCAGCTGCCAAAAGACAGGGAATCGCTGTTTTATTTCAACCTGCGTGAAGTACCGCCAAAAAGCACCAGCGCCAGCGAGGAGCGCAGCGTGATGCAGGTTGCCATGCAGAGCCGAATTAAGCTGTTCTGGCGTCCGGAAGCGATTCGCAAAAAATCTGGCGAACTGACTGAAATGCGAATGGAAATTACCGCCAGCGCGAAAGGACTCACGATCCACAACCCTACGCCGTACTACATCACGCTGGCGTGGCTGAGCAAAAATGCCAAAACCATGCTGCCGGGTTTCGACAGTCTGATGATTGCGCCTTTCGCCACGGCAACCGCCTCTACCGGCGATTACCACGGTAGTTATTACAGCATCGGCTATATCGACGATTACGGCGCCCTAAAAAAAGTCGACGTGCAGTGCACCGGAACGGCGCTATGTAAACTTACCGAACGGAAAATCGATAAAGATGCGAAAGCTCGCTAGTTTGCTGGTTACCCTGCTGCTTTCAGCGCTGCCTTTGAAAGACGCGCTGGCCCTCAACTGCTATCTGGGTGGATCTGGCGGCCCCGTCGAGGAGACAAAAACGATCACCCCTTTTGCCATACCCAGCAACGCTCAGGTTGGCCAAAAAATATGGGAGTCTGATGACATTAAAATTCCGGTGACCTGCGACAACAACGTCACGAGCAATTTTCAGCCGGAAGATGTCTTTGCGTGGGTAAACCCTTATCCTGCCGCAACCGATCCCTATTATGAACTGGGCGTCACCTATGAAGGCATAGATTACGATGCCACGGGCCAGCCCAACGGCGTGGATACCCGCCAGTGCCTGGACAACGATAACATCAACATTTACACCCCGGATCAAATCCGCCAGATGGGTTGGGAAAATCGTATCTGCTCCGGCAATCCGGATGATATCCACATTACGCGCACGTTCGTTGCCCGGTTGCGTCTTTTCGTGAGAATTAAGGCTATGCCGCCGCATGGTTATGTCAGCTCGCTCAGCGATTACATCGTTGTGCAGTTTGACGGTAAGGGCGGCGTTAATCAGATGGCCGACGCGAAGAACCTCAAGTATCACATCAACGGGCTGCAAAACATTACCGTGCTTGATTGCGGGGCGACGTTTAGCATTTTCCCTGAAAATCAGGAGATCGACTTCGGCACCTTCAGCGCGCGCGACATTGTGAATCAGCAGACGCGTATGCGCACGTTTTCAATACGAACCACCAAAGTGCAGGATGCCCAGTGCTCGGACGGATTTAAGATGGACTCGTCGTTTTACACAACCGAAACGCTCAGTGCAGACGACACCGCAGTACTGATAGGGAATGGGTTAAAGCTGCGTATTCTTAACGGAACGGAGCCTTACACCTTTAACCAGTACAAGGAGTACGCCGATTTTACGGGCGATACTATGAATGTTGAGCAAAACTACACGGCTGAGCTTTCACGGGAGGAAGGGAAAGCGATTCAGTCCGGGCCGTTTGAAACCGTGGTACTGTTCAAAATTAACTACCACTAGAAACAACAAAGCCGGGTTTCCCCGGCTTTTTCACATCAGCATGTTCAGCTGGCTTTGCGCTCGTGCGCGCGGCGGTACTCAACCAGATCTTCAATCGTCACCACTGGCATATTGTGCAGACGCGCAAAGGTGATGCACTCCGGCGCGCGCGCCATGGTGCCATCATCGTTGGTCAGTTCGCACAGCACGCCTGCGGGTTTGAAGCCAGCCAGCGTCACCAGATCGATGGTCGCTTCGGTATGACCACCACGGGTCAGCACGCCGCCCGGCTGCGCGCGCAGCGGGAAGACGTGACCAGGGCGGTGCAGATCGGATGGTTTCGCACCATCAGCAATCGCTGCACGCACGGTAGTCAAGCGGTCAGCCGCCGACACACCGGTGGTTACGCCATGCGCCGCTTCAATGGTCACGGTGAAGCCGGTACCAAAGGCGCTGGTGTTGTTTTCAACCATCATCGGCAGATCAAGCTGCTTGCGACGGTCTTCGGTGATGCACAGGCATACGATGCCGCTACCGTGACGGATGGTCAGCGCCATCTGCTCAACGGTCATGTTCTCGGCGGCAAAAATCATGTCGCCTTCGTTTTCACGGTTTTCATCGTCAAGCACCATCACACCGCGGCCTTCGCGCAGTGCATCCAGTGCATGTTCAACACGTTGAGTTGAAGTGCCAAAAGAGGAAAGTAGCGTCTGATTCATGGTAAAAAAACCTCATTAACTTTATGGTTACCAGAATCAGGGCAGTCTTAGGAGCGCCGTACTAGCGGCAAAAAAATAACGTGAGCGGGCCATGCCCGACTGGATCGTTACTCTCTCCCATCCGGACTCTAACCGTCGGCCCCGGAATTACACCGGATCTGCTGACCTTTGAGAATTCACCCAAAGCGCTCGCGGGCTTTCAGCGTTATGCTGATTTACCGCCGGTGGGGAATTTCGCCCCGCCCTGAGAATAAGCGAGATAACTATAACGCTATTGATTACCCTGGGCAATGCATAAGCTTCAAACAATTTTGTTTAACCCGCGGCATGACACGCTACAATAGGCACTAACACCTTTTCATCAAGGGAAACGACAATGATTGACCCAAAGAAAATTGAGCAGATCGCGCGTCAGGTTCATGAGTCCATGCCGAAAGGTATTCGTGAGTTTGGTGATGACGTTGAGAAGAAAATCCGCCAGACGTTGCAGGCACAGTTGGTTCGCCTTGATTTAGTCAGCCGCGAAGAGTTTGACGTGCAGACGCAGGTGCTGCTGCGCACCCGCGAGAAGCTGGCGCTGCTGGAGCAACGTTTGACCGAGCTGGAAAACCGCAATGCGCCGGAAGAAGTGAAGCCAGCGCCAGCTATTCCACCGGTGGATGACCAGGCATAAGTGCGGCCTGATGCCCTCACCCCAGCCCTCTCCCACAGGGAGAGGGTGAAAAACGAACGGGCCAACAGGCCCGTTTTTTACTGACTGTCTTTCTGGATCTTCTTAATGATGTTGGTGGTTGAACACCCGTCCTCAAAGTTGAGCACCATCACTTCACCGCCATTCGCCCAGACCTCTTCGCTACCTGCGATTTGCTCTGGTTTGTAATCGCCGCCCTTCACCAGCAGGTCAGGCAGAATTCCGGCAATCAGGCGCTGCGGGGTGTCTTCTTCAAATGAGACCACCCAGTCCACCGCTTCCAGCGCGCCGAGCACGATCATGCGCTGCTCCAGCGGGTTCACCGGACGCGTTTCACCCTTCAGACGTTTGGTTGAGGCATCGCTGTTGACCGCCACAATCAGGCGATCGCCCAGCTTGCGCGCGTTCGCCAGATACGAGACATGACCCGCATGCAGGATGTCGAACACGCCGTTGGTCATCACCACTTTTTCACCGCGTTTGCGCGCGGCGGCGACGGCCACTTTCAGCTCCTCTTCGGTCATGACGCCAAAGCCGGTATCCGCACGCCCGCGCACCGCGTTTTCCAGCTCGATTGGCGAAACGGTGGAGGTCCCGAGTTTACCAACGACCACGCCCGCCGCGGCGTTTGCGAAGTAGCACGCTTCTTCCAGGGAATTCCCCGCCGCCAGCGTCGCCGCCAGCACGCCAATCACCGTATCACCGGCACCGGTCACGTCGTACACTTCCTGCGCCTGAGTTGGCATATGCAGCGGCGCCTTGCCCGGTTGCAGCAGCGTCATGCCCTGCTCGGAACGGGTCACCAGCAGCGCAGACAGCTCGAAATCAGCGATGATTTTCATGCCGCGCTCAACCAGCTCTTCTTCAGTTTTGCACTTGCCCGCCACCGCTTCGAACTCAGAGAGGTTTGGCGTCAGCAGGGTTGCGCCGCGATAGCGCTCGAAATCGGTGCCTTTCGGATCGATCAGCACCGGTACGCTGGCTTTACGCGCCAGCTGGATCATGGTCTGCACGCTCGCCAGCGCGCCTTTGGCATAATCAGACAGCACCAGCGCGCCGATATTGCCCAGCGCCTGGCTAATACGCTCGTGCAGCGGCTCAGGATCAACGCCTTCGAATCCTTCTTCGAAATCGAGGCGGATCAGCTGCTGGTTACGCGACAGGACGCGCAGCTTGGTGATGGTTGGGTGGGTCGGAACAGAAACGAAGTCGCACTTCACGTTCACGTCCGCCAGCGACTGACTCAGGGCACGCGCCGCATCGTCAATGCCGGTCAGGCCCACCAGACGCGAATGCGCGCCCAGCGAGGCTATGTTCATCGCCACGTTTGCCGCGCCGCCTGGACGCTCTTCAATGGTGTCGACCTTAACTACCGGCACCGGCGCTTCCGGAGAGATACGGCTGGTCGGCCCATACCAGTAGCGATCCAGCATCACATCACCGACAACCATAACTCCAGCACGTTCAAACTCTGGCAGTGTTACTTTCATTCCTGACTCCAGAAAGATTCACAATTTGCGCGCGATAATATCACACTTGTTTTGTTACGCACGGTTCCACCAGCCACTTCTGCCAGCTTGTGGTCACTTGCGCGCGTTCATCGATGAAACAGTCCAGCGCCACATGGCCCGGCTGTTCCTGTAAGGCCAGATGGTGCAACTCATCACGCAGCGTGGTGTAGGCGCGAGTTAATGCCTGCGCCTCCTGCTCGTCCATAATGTCGTTCTGCGCCAGCAGTTCGAGTATGCGCACGTTATCCGACCAGCGGGTCAGCTTCGGCTTATCGTGTGCGTGCAGCAGCACCAGGTACTGAGTGATAAACTCAATATCGGTAATGCCGCCTTCATCGGCTTTGATATCAAAGCGATCGCGATGTTTGTTGCCAAGGTGCGCGCGCATTTTTTCCCGCATTTCCCGCACTTCGGTTTGCAGCGTACTGCCTTCGCGCGGGGTCGTCATGACCGCCTTGCGGATCGCATCGAACTGCGTTTTGAGCTGCGGATCGCCATACACCACGCGGGCGCGCACCAGCGCCTGATGCTCCCACGTCCAGGCTTCGTTCTTCTGATAGTCGGCGAAAGCCTCCGTGGAGGTGACCAGCATGCCTGCCGCACCGGACGGGCGCAGACGCGCATCCACTTCATACAGAATGCCGGATGAGGTGCGGGTGCTGAACAGGTGCATGATGCGCTGGGCCAGGCGCAGGTAGAACTGCCGCCCGTCAATTTCACGCTCGCCGTCGGTCATGACGTCTGCCGGACAGTCGTGGAGGAAAATCAGATCCAGATCGGAGCTGTAGCCCAGCTCCCAGCCGCCCAGCTTGCCGTACCCCACCACCGCGAAACCGCGCCCTTCGCGTTCTGCAAGGTGTTTCGGCTGCCCGTAGCGGGCCACCATCTGCACCCACGCCTGATGGACAACCGCGTCGATGATCGCTTCCGCCAGCCAGGTTAAGTGATCGCTCACTTTCATTACCGGCAGGGTACCGGCGATATCTGCCGCCGCCACGCGCAGCATCTGCGCCTGCTTAAACTGACGCAGCGCCTCAAGCTGTTGCTCTTCGTCCTCTTCCGGTACGCGCAGCAGATACTGACGCAGCTCGTCACGGTAGGCATCCGTCGCCGTCGGCTGATAGAGCGTGTTCGGGTCGAGTAGTTCGTCCAGCAGCAGTGGGTATCGCGCCAGCTTGTTGGCTACCATCGGCGACGCGGCGCAGAGGGAAATCAGGTGCTTCAGCGCGCCGGGAAACTCGCTTAACAGCTCAAGGTAAGTAGTACGCGTGACGATCCCGCTCAGCAGCGGCATCATGCGCGACAGCGGCACCGGCGCATCCTCGCGGGAGCAGACATCGCTCAGCAGATGCGGCATCAGATGATCCAGCACCTGACGACCACGTGGGCCAATGGCGCGTTTGTTCAGTTCGAAGCGGAAATCGGCAATCAGCGCCACCACGCGATGGCGGGCATCGTCGCTTAAGTGCGCCAGCACCGGCGTGGTGTCATCTTCCTGGAGCGCGTCCTGCCACAGCTCGCGCCAGTGCTCGGAGAGCGCATCGTCCTGCGATTCGCTTTCGTCGTCGCCGATCAGATCGTTAAAGATGCGGCGCACGCCCGCCATATGCGCTTCCAGCCGTTGCGTCAGCGCCGCCCAGTCATCCACCCGCATCCCCCAGGCCAGACGCGCCCGGTTCAGCTCATCGCCCGGTAACGTCTGGGTCTGTTCGTCGTTGATACTTTGCAGCAAATTTTCCAGACGACGCAGGAAAAGATAAGAGTCACGCAGCGTTTGCGCATCGCCTTCCGGCAGCAGATGCAGCTGCTCGATAGCACTCAGCGTCGGCAGCAGCGAGCGGGATTGCAGAGAAGGTTCACGCCCGCCGCGTATCAGCTGGAAGACCTGGACGATAAATTCGATCTCACGAATACCGCCCGCGCCGAGCTTGATGTTGTCCTTCAGGCCACGGCGACGCACCTCACGGGCAATCATCCCTTTCATATTTCGCAGGGACTGGATCACGCTGAAGTCGATGTAGCGGCGGAACACGAACGGGCGCAGCATGGCGCGCAGCTCGTTGGCCCAGGCATCGTCGCTGTCACCCATGATCCGCGCTTTGACCATCGCGTAACGCTCCCAGTCGCGACCCTGCTCCTGGTAATAATCTTCCAGCGCGGCAAAGCTCAGCACCAGCGGACCGCTGTCGCCAAACGGACGCAAACGCATGTCCACGCGGTAGACAAAACCATCCTGGGTGGGCTGATCCAGCGCCTTAATCAGCCGCTGCCCCAGGCGCGTAAAGAACTGTGCGTTGTCCAGCTCGCGACGACCGCCGCGCGTGGAGCCGTTCTCCGGCCAGGCAAAAATCAGATCGATGTCTGAGGAGAAATTAAGCTCGCAGCCGCCCAGCTTGCCCATCCCCAGAATCAACAGCGGTTGCGGAACCCCTTCGTCGTTGCACGGCGTGCCCCACTCTTTACAGCAGGCGGCGTAGAGCCAGTCCCGCGCGGCGACAATCAGCGTCTGCGCCAGTTCGCTCAACTGCTGCAAGGTGCTCTCTTCGCTCACCAGCTCCAGCGCCTGCGCCCAGGCAATGCGTACCATCACCCGGCGGCGGAACTGACGCAGAACGCGCATCAGCGTGGCTTCGTCTGCCACCTCTGCCAGCGCGGTTTGCAGCCAGCCAGCATAATGCCGCCACTCGTCAGCCTGCGGCGGCGCGCTTTCCAGCTCTGCCAGCCAGTCCGGGTTGGCGCTGACGCTCTCCTGCACAAAATCACTGAACGTGAGCACGCTTTTCGCCTGCTCGCTTAACGATGACGCGGGTAACGACTCAGGCAGGCGTTCGCAAACGGTCTGCCAGTGCTGCTGTAACTGCGAAGAAAGCGGCATATCAGGGGTTCCTTGCCAGAATTAACGTTTTCCGCTGTGCAGCCAGTACGGATCCTGCGAAATGGCCTCGTTGCGGAAATGCTCGATCTCGATCTGCTGACGGGTCTCGATGGCATGCTTCAGCCCCTGCCAGTTCTCCAGCCAGGCCTGGGCCTTCACGCCCTCATACGCACCCGACAGCAGCAACATGCTGTCGATGTTACGCGCCAGGCGGGGAAGCTGATCGCCATACTGGTCGCCCAGCGGATGCGCAAAGGTGGTTCTCAGCTCGGCCGCGTGACGGGAGAGGTGGATATCCGCAAAACGTTTGAAGTTTTCCGCGATTTTGGTCTGCCCTTTCGCATCGAGGAAAATACGCCAGCCGCGCGTCACCAGAAACTCGGTCAGCGCCAGTTTCGCGCTGGCGTTTTGCGGGCTGTAGATCGCCGTTTGTGCCGACACGTCGGAAAGCATCAGCGTTTCGGTTTGAGTGAGCAAATCACGTAAGTGAGTGCTGGCTTTACGCGGTACAATGCCGCCAAAGAGCGTCAGGGTATGACGCACCAGCCCCATAGCGGCCAGCACCTGTTTTTTGGCATTTTTCACGTTACGCGCCCACAGCTCCTCGTGGTACTGCCACTGAGAGAGCGCCAGCTCCAGCGCCGCTTCCATGCCCTGCTCAACGGAGGCTTTCGGCACAACGCGCAGAATCGGGGTTTCTCGCAGCACGCGCGGCGCATTCCCGGCGGCCAGGTGATAGCCGCGCGCCGCTTTACTCAGGCTGCCCTGACGCAGGCCAGGCTGGTTCACCAGCTTGTGCGCCAGCTTCAGCACGTCGCTCGCCTCGCCTTCCAGCAGTTCGAGTTCCAGTTCGCAGATCGGCTCCTGCTCTTCACCCGCCTTAATTTCACCCCGATCAAAGGCGATCTCAATGCGGCTCTTGCCTTCCGTCACCAGCCATTTTTCGCGCCAGAAATCGGTGCTGAACAGCGGTTGCGCCTCTGCCGACAGCGTTGCGGGCAGCGTCCCTTCCGGCCACACTTCCGCCGGAAAACGATCCAGCTCAAGTTCTGGCTTACTGATGTCGATATTGTATTCCGGACGCTGGTGCAAACCGCCCACCACGCGACCGGCGATTTTCATCGTCATCTCGTAGCGCCCGTTCGCACCCCGGATGCGCAGACCCATATCGTGGTTGCGCAGCCAGTTGTCCGGCGTTTCGTAATAGATGTTGAGCAGCTGTACGGGTTCATGGTGCTCGCCGGACAGCGTATTCAGATGCTGGCGGAGCGCGTCAGCGCTGTCTTTTTCGACGATAAACTTTAATTCGATCTCTTGTGCCATAGCCTTGTACTTTTGCGTGCGTCACAGACGCGTCGATGAAGGCGAACTTCCTCGCCATTTGTTTGTCAGTACATAGTATTTTGCGCCAAATTGCCACGCAATGAGCAATTTGACGGGCGTAAAAGTTTAAAGCGGTGGAAATCATGACACAGATGATTCCGATTGATGATGAATCCTTTGCGTAGCGACACTGATACCACTACTATCGTTCCACTTTTTATGAAAATAACGACTGATATGCTTAAATTACGCCTGATTGGACTTACTTTACTCGCTTTTAGCGCCGCAACCGCGGTCCACGCTGAAGAGAAACGTTACGTTTCTGATGAACTGAATACCTGGGTACGCAGCGGCCCTGGAGACAATTATCGCCTCGTGGGTACGGTAAATGCCGGCGAGGAAGTGACTCTGCTGCAAACCAATGCAGACACCAATTACGGTCAGGTTCGTGACAGCTCTGGCCGCACCTCATGGATCCCGCTGAAAGAGCTGAGCACGGTGCCAAGCCTGCGCACCCGCGTGCCGGATCTGGAAAATCAGGTGAAAACCCTGACCGACAAGCTGAACAACATTGACGGCACCTGGAACCAGCGCACCGCAGAGATGCAGCAGAAAGTGGCGCAAAGCGACAGCGTGATCGCCGGTCTGAAAGATGAAAATCAGAAGCTGAAAAATGAGCTCATCGTCGCGCAGAAGAAAGTGAACGCCGCGAATCTCCAGCTGGATGACAAACAACGCACCATCATCATGCAGTGGTTTATGTATGGCGGCGGGGTGCTGGGCGTTGGTCTGGTGCTGGGTCTGGTGCTTCCTCACCTTATCCCAAGCCGTAAACGTAAAGACCGCTGGATGAACTAACTCGTCTTCTCTGCCACACTTACGTATCATCTTGCGAAAAGAGAAAACGGGAGTGTTGGCGTGAAGAGTTATCTGGTCGGTGGTGCGGTACGTGATGCGTTATTAGGTCTGCCGGTCAAAGATAAAGACTGGGTCGTGGTCGGTGCCACGCCCGAAGCGATGATTGACGCGGGCTACCAGCAGGTAGGCCGCGATTTTCCTGTGTTCCTCCATCCGAAAAGCCGGGAAGAGTACGCCCTGGCGCGTACCGAACGGAAATCCGGTTCCGGTTATACCGGCTTCACCTGCTATGCCGCGCCGGATGTGACGCTGGAGCAGGACTTACTGCGCCGCGATCTCACCATTAATGCCCTGGCGCAGGACGAAAACGGCCATATTATCGACGTCTACGGCGGCCAGAACGATCTGCGTGACCGTCTTTTACGCCATATCTCCCCCGCCTTTTCTGAAGATCCGTTACGCGTACTGCGCGTGGCGCGTTTTGCCGCCCGTTATGCCCATCTCAGCTTCCGCATTGCCGACGAGACGATGGCGCTGATGACCGCCATGACCGACGCGGGCGAGCTGGAACACCTGACGCCAGAACGCGTCTGGAAAGAGACCGAAAACGCCCTGACTACCCGTAATCCGCAGATCTTTTTCCAGGTACTGCGCGACTGCGGGGCGCTGAAAGTGCTGTTCCCGGAAATAGATGCGTTGTTTGGTGTGCCCGCCCCGGCGAAATGGCACCCGGAAATTGATACCGGCATTCACACCCTGATGACGCTGAGCATGGCCGCCATGCTCAGCCCGGAGGTGGACGTGCGCTTTTCCACCCTCTGCCATGACCTCGGCAAGGGGTTAACGCCAAAGGCGTTGTGGCCACGCCACCACGGGCACGGTCCGGCTGGCGTGAAGCTGGTTGAAGGGCTTTGCCAGCGCCTGCGCGTGCCGAATGACATTCGCGATCTGGCAAAACTGGTGGCCGAGTTCCACGACCTGATCCACACCTTCCCGATCCTGAAACCCGCCACCATCGTCAGGCTGTTCGATAACATCGACGCCTGGCGCAAGCCGCAGCGTGTGGAGCAAATTGCGCTGACCAGCGAAGCCGACGTGCGCGGCCGCACCGGGTTTGAAGCGTCCGATTATCCGCAGGGGCGTTTGCTGCGTGAGGCGTGGGACGTGGCGAAAGCGGTGCCAACGAAAGAGGTGGTGGAAGCAGGGTTTAAAGGCCCGGCGATCCGCGAAGAGCTGACGAAGCGGCGGATTGATGCAGTTGCAGCCTGGAAGGAAAAACGTTGCCCTCAGCCGAAAGACTGAGGGCGGTCGGTCATCAGAAGAAGACCACGTACACGGCAGCCGCGACGATAAAGCGGTAAATCGCGAACGGAATAAACGAGATACGCTTAATCAGTTGCAGGAAGGTTTTGATGGCGATCAGCGCCACAATAAAGGCGGTGATAAAGCCCACGGCGAACATCGGAATGTCGCCGACGGTCAGGAAGCCGATGCTTTTGTAGAGATCCAGCGCGGTGGCGCCCATCATCATCGGCACCGCCAGCAGGAACGAGAACTCAGACGCCGCGTAACGGCTCACGCCCATCAGCATCCCGCCGGAAATGGTTGCCCCTGAACGGGAGAAGCCCGGCCACAGCGCCAGACACTGGAAGCAGCCAATCATAAACGCCTGGCGATACGTCATATCGTCCAGACCTTCCGCACGCGGGGTTTTTGGCTTCAGCACTTCGGCGGCAATCAGCAGGAAGCCGCCGACAACCAGCGCGTACATCACGTTAATCGGGTTGAAGAGCGATTTAATGGTGTCGTGGAACACCAGCCCCAGCACCACTGCCGGGATCATCCCCAGCAGAATATGAATCAGCGTCAGGCGCCCTTTGCCCTCTCCTTCACGCTGCGGCAAACGCCCGAAGTGGATACCGATCAGACCAAACAGACGACGCCAGAACATCACGACCACCGCCAGGATAGAGCCCAACTGAATAACCACCTCAAACGTCTTTGCGGTATCGCCTTCAAAGCCTAGGAGATGGCCAACGATAATCATATGGCCCGTACTGGACACCGGCAAAAACTCCGTCAATCCTTCGACCACACCCAGTATTGCCGCCACCAGCAGCGAGTGCATATCGCTCATCTATAAACCCCTAAAAAGATATAAAAAAACGGTGTCCCACGCGGACAACCGTGAAAGATACAGCTTTAAGACCGATATAACCTAAAATGGTTTAGCTATTATGACGTTAAATCTTTCCTTTCAGATTTGTGCCACGCTCGATAATCACGCCCACATTGGCGGCGCGCGCCACCGCTCCCGGCTTGCTTAGCTTAATGCGCACCCACGGGGAGTTAAATTTGCTCAGCAGCAGGTCTGCCACCTCTTCCGCCACGCGTTCTACCAGCGCAAATCGTTGCCCTTCCACATGGCCGATGACCGTTTCACTGATGTCGGCGTAGCTCAGACAGTCATTCACATCATCGCTTTTCGCTGACTTGCGGTTATCCCAGCCCATTTCGATATCGAACACCAGTTTCTGCTCGATGGTCTGTTCCCAGTCGTAAACACCAATTGTGGTGATTACCGAAAGTTGCTCTATAAATACAATATCCATCACGACCTGCCTGCTTTTTGGCTAAACCGGATACCACTTCCGGCGAATTATGCGTATTATCCACAGATGCTGAGAATACAGATACATTTTCAAAACGGAACAGCGTTATGAGTGCAATCGCGCCTGGAATGATTATCCTCGCCTACCTTTGCGGCTCAATCTCCAGCGCCATTCTGGTCTGCCGCATCGCCGGGTTGCCTGACCCGCGTGAAAGTGGTTCCGGGAATCCGGGGGCGACCAATGTACTACGAATTGGCGGCAAGGGAGCAGCCGTAGCGGTTTTGATTTTTGATGTTCTGAAAGGAATGCTTCCCGTCTGGGGCGCGTATGCGCTCGGCGTCACCCCCTTCTGGCTGGGGCTGATTGCCATCGCCGCCTGCGTCGGCCACATCTGGCCTGTTTTCTTTGGGTTTAAAGGCGGTAAAGGCGTGGCCACCGCGTTTGGCGCGATTGCGCCGATCGGCTGGGATCTCACCGGCGTGATGGCGGGCACCTGGCTGCTGACCATCCTGCTGAGCGGTTATTCGTCGCTGGGCGCCATCGTCAGCGCGCTGATCGCCCCGTTCTATGTCTGGTGGTTTAAACCGCAGTTTACCTTCCCGGTGTCGATGCTCTCGTGTCTGATCCTGTTGCGCCACCACGACAACATTCAGCGCCTGTGGCGTCGTCAGGAAACGAAGATCTGGACGAAGCTCAGGCGTAAAAAGAAAGACGCTCAGTAAACCGTTCGTTATGCCTTATAACCAAATGTGATTTTTGTCACCTTCTGCCTGTGGTAACTGTTAGAGACACAACACAACCACACAAAAAAGAAAATGGCAGAAATCACAGATTCAACTCCCCTTCCAACGGCAGGAAATACCCCGGATGGCGACATCAGGTGGGTTCGCAGCGCATCGGACGTTTCACGTCTCGTTAATGACGGCTCTCAGGGCCGGGCCAATGCCCGCATCGTGGTCGGTATCGCGCTCGGGGGAATTTTCCTCGATGCCTACGATCTCGGCGCGCTGGCATTCGGCATCAAAGACATCACCCGCGAATTTAACCTGACGCCCGCCGGTACCGGCATGGTGGCCTCGGCGATTACCTTTGGTGCCATTGTCGGGGCGCTGCTCGGCGGCTATCTTACGGATAAAATCGGGCGCTACCGCGTCTTTATGGCCGACATGGTGTTCTTTGTCGTTGCCGCCATCGCCTGTGCGCTGGCCCCGAACGAATATGTGCTGGCGGGCGCGCGCTTTGTGATGGGTCTTGGCGTGGGGATCGACCTTCCCGTGGCGATGGCATTTCTCAGCGAGTTCGCCAGGCTGAAAGGCCCGGGGAATAAAGCCTCCAGCGTCGCAATGTGGTGCCCCACATGGTATGCAGCCATCAGCATCTCTTATCTTCTGGTGCTCTTCTTTTACGCCGTGCTGCCGGCAAGCCACAGCGACTGGCTCTGGCGCCTGATCCTTGGCTTCGGTGCGGTACCCGCGCTGGTGATTATCGCCATCCGCAGCCGCTATATGAGCGAATCCCCGGTCTGGGCGGCGAATCAGGGCAATCTGAAGGAGGCGGCGTCCATCCTGCGGCAGTCTTACAACATTAATGCCCACGTACCGCAGGATGCGCTCGACCAGCCCGCGCCTGTCGTGAACAAGGCAAAATGGTCGAACTACCTGAACCTGTTCCGCGGTATCTATCTGCGGCGTACCACGCTCGCCACGCTGCTGTCAGTGGTTTCCTCGTTCGCCTATAACGCCGTAGCCTTTGGCCTGCCGGTGATCATCTCCAGCTTCTTTGTGCAGTCGATGCTGACCACCATTCTGATCTCGCTGGCGCTTAATCTGCTGTTCGCGTTTGTCGGCGGGCTGCTGGCGGTGCGCTATGTTCCGCGCTTCGGCGCATGGCGGATGTCACTGGCGGGTTATGCGTGCCAGCTGGCGGCGCTGCTCGGCCTGGCGCTGATTGGCCGCCCTGACGGGGCTACGGAAGGCGTGGTCGCCGTCGCGATGCTGGCGCTGTTCCTGTTTGGTCAGGGTTTTGGTCCAGGTGCGCACACCATGACGTTTGCCTCCCTGAGCTACCCGACCTCGCTGCGCGGCGTGGGTGTGGGGCTTAACCAGACGCTGATGCGCAGCAGTTCAACGCTGTCACTGTTTCTGTTCCCGCTGCTGGTCGCCTCGCTGGATACCGCCGTGTTCTGGGTGATTGCGCTGGCGCCGTTTATTGGTCTGGCGTCGCTGCTGGCGATCCGCTGGGAGCCGTCGGGGTATGATGTGGATGCAGAGGATTATCGATAGCCTTTCTTGCCGGGTGGCGCTGCGCTTACCCGGCCTGCATTACTGAAACCGGCTCACATGAGCCGGTTTTTTTATCCATAAGCGACTCATATGACAGCCTTCATTTCCGCCAGGGCATACTGAAACGTATCCCGATAGTGTGGAAATGGAAGCACCATGTTAGCAACTCAGGTCACTGATAATTCGTACAAAGGCTGGCAGGCCTCGCTTGCCCTCCAGTTTTGTCATACCCCTGAGAAAACCCTCCTCCATTCCGCGCGTCACAGCGGGCCACTTACCGTTCAGCGTCCATTTTATCCCGAAGGGGAAACCTGCCACCTTTACCTGCTGCACCCGCCAGGCGGAATTGTGGGCGGGGATACGCTGGATATTTCCGTGCGGCTCGACGCCAAAAGCCATGCCCTCATCACCATGCCCGGCGCCAGTAAGTTCTATCGCAGCAGCGGCCCGCTGGCCTGCCTCAGTCAGCATTTTTATCTCGACGAAGAGGCCACGCTGGAGTGGCTGCCGCAGGACACCATTATTTTCCCCGGCGCTAACGCCGCGCTGCGTTCCGTCTTTCACCTGCACGCCACCAGCACGCTGCTGGCGTGGGAGCTGTACTGTCTGGGCCGTCCGGTGATAAACGAAGCCTTCAGCCACGGCACGCTGGAGAGCCGCCTTGAGGTGTGGGTGGATGGCGAGCCGCGTCTGATTGAGCGACTGCATCTTAGCGGTGGTGATCTGACGCCCGTCGCGGACCATCCGTGGGTCGGCACGCTGCTGTTCTATCCGGCCCGGGAAGCACATCTCGACGCGGTGCGTGCGCTTCTCGCCCCGCTGGATACTTTTGCGGGCGCCACGCTCACCGACGATCTGCTGTCGGTGCGTTTTCTCTCCCACGATAACCTGATTTGTCAGCGGGTGATGCGCGATATCTGGCAGTCGCTTCGCCCACTTTTAACCCCCAAAACCGCCTGTTCGCCGCGCATCTGGCAGACATAAGAGAAACGCTATGGAACTGACTCCCAGAGAAAAAGACAAGCTGTTGCTGTTCACCGCCGCGCTGGTTGCCGAGCGCCGCCTCGCGCGCGGGGTAAAGCTCAACTACCCGGAATCGGTCGCGCTGATCAGCGCCTTTATTATGGAAGGCGCGCGCGATGGCGAAACCGTCGCCTCGCTGATGGAAGCTGGCCGCCACGTCCTGACGCGCGATCAGGTGATGGAGGGCGTGCCGGAGATGATCCCGGATATCCAGGTGGAAGCCACCTTCCCGGACGGATCCAAGCTCGTCACCGTCCACAACCCGATCGTGTAAGGAGCGCGTGATGATCCCAGGGGAATACCGGATCCAGTCCGGCAACATTGCTCTCAACGTCGGACGCGAAACCCGAAGTGTGATAGTGGAAAACCACGGCGACAGGCCGATCCAGGTGGGATCGCACTACCACTTTTACGAGGTCAACCCGGCGCTGAAGTTCGATCGCGAGGCCACCCGAGGCTACCGGCTGAACATCCCGGCGGGCACCGCTGTGCGCTTCGAGCCCGGCCAGAAGCGGGAAGTGACGCTGGTGCAGGTGACAGGCGCGCAGCGCATTTTCGGTTTTCGCGGCGAGATCATGGGTGAGCTGAAACATGGCTGAGATTTCACGCCGGGCGTATGCCGATATGTTCGGCCCCACTACCGGGGATAAAGTGCGGCTGGCCGACAGCGAGCTGTGGATCGAAGTGGAAGACGATCTCACGATCTACGGCGAAGAGGTTAAATTCGGCGGCGGAAAAGTGATCCGCGACGGTATGGGACAGGGGCAGATGACCGCCGACGACTGCGTGGATCTGGTGCTCACCAACGCGCTGATCGTCGATCACTGGGGGATCGTGAAGGCCGATATCGGCGTAAAAGATGGGCGGATCTTCGCCGTTGGCAAAGCCGGAAACCCGGACATTCAGCCCGGCGTGACGATCCCGATTGGCGCGGCAACGGAGGTGATCGCCGCCGAAGGGAAGATTGTCACCGCCGGCGGGATCGACACCCACATCCACTGGATCTGTCCGCAGCAGGCGGAAGAGGCGCTGGTGTCCGGCGTCACCACCATGATCGGCGGCGGCACCGGGCCTGCGGCAGGCACAAACGCCACCACCTGCACGCCGGGGCCGTGGTATATCGCCCGCATGTTGCAGGCCGCCGATACGCTACCGGTGAATATTGGCCTGCTGGGTAAAGGGAACGGCTCCAACCCGGACGCGCTGCGCGAGCAGATCGCGGCTGGTGCCATCGGGCTTAAGATCCACGAAGACTGGGGCGCGACGCCTGCGGCCATCAACTGCTCGCTGGAGGTCGCTGAAGAGATGGATATTCAGGTGGCGCTGCACAGCGACACGCTGAACGAGTCCGGTTTTGTCGAAGACACGCTGGCCGCCATCGCCGGGCGCACCATCCACACCTTCCACACCGAAGGGGCGGGCGGCGGCCATGCGCCGGATATCATCACCGCCTGCGCGCACCCGAATATTCTGCCCTCCTCCACCAACCCGACGCTGCCCTACACGGTTAACACCATCGACGAGCACCTGGACATGCTGATGGTTTGCCATCACCTCGACCCGGATATCGCCGAGGACGTGGCATTTGCCGAATCCCGCATTCGCCGGGAGACCATCGCCGCCGAAGACGTGCTGCACGATATCGGCGCGTTCTCGCTCACCTCGTCAGATTCACAGGCAATGGGCCGCGTGGGGGAAGTGATTATCCGCACCTGGCAGGTGGCGCACCGCATGAAGGTGCAGCGCGGCGCACTGCCGGAAGAGACCGGCGATAACGATAACTTCCGCGTGAAACGCTATGTCGCCAAATACACCATCAACCCGGCACTGACCCACGGCATCGCCCATGAAGTGGGATCGATTGAGGCGGGCAAGCTGGCGGATCTGGTGGTCTGGTCCCCCGCCTTCTTTGGCGTCAAACCCGCCACCATCGTCAAAGGCGGGATGATCGCCTGCGCGCCGATGGGCGACATCAACGCCTCGATCCCCACGCCGCAGCCGGTGCATTACCGTCCGATGTTTGGATCGCTGGGTGCCGCACGCCACGCCACGCGGCTGACGTTTGTCTCCCAGGCTGCTGATGCCAGCGGCATTCCGCAGCGGCTCGGGCTGCAAAGCGCCACCGCGGTGGTGAGAGGCTGCCGGTCGGTGAAAAAGGCCGACATGATCCACAACGATTTACAGCCGAATATCACCGTTGACGCGCAAACCTATGAGGTACGCGTCGACGGCGAATTGATCACCAGCGAACCGGCAGAGGTTTTGCCGATGGCGCAACGCTATTTTCTGTTTTGAGGAGTGATAATGATCTATTTAACCCAACGCCTGGACCACGCGCATCCGATTACCGCCAGCGCCACGCTGCCGATTGACGTGCGGGTAAAAAGCCGCGCCCGCGTGGCGCTGAACGACGGCCGCGAAGCCGGGCTAATGCTGCCGCGCGGCCTGCTGCTGCGCGGGGGCGACCTGCTGACTACCGACGATGGCAGCGAAGTGATCGAAGTGATCGCCGCCCCGGAGTCGGTTTCCGTGGTGCGCTGCGCCGACCCGTTCCTGCTCGCCCGCGCCTGTTATCACCTTGGCAACCGCCACGTACCGCTGCAAATCATGCCTGGCGAACTGCGCTACCATCACGACCACGTCCTCGACGACATGCTGCGTCAGTTCGGTCTGGAGGTAACCTTCGCCAGCCTGCCGTTTGAACCGGAAGCGGGCGCTTACACCAGCGATGCCCACAGCCATAGCCACTCCCACGCTCATTCACATTAAGGACTCATCATGCGCAAGTATTTACCGCTGTTTCTGCTGGCCTTTTCCGTTCCGGCGCTTGCCCATCCCGGCCACGGGACCGACAGCTTCCAGGCCGGATTTCTCCATCCGCTGACCGGGCTGGATCACCTGCTGATGCTGACGGGGGCTGGCGTGCTCTCCGCCCTGAGCGGCCGCAAGCTGCTGCTGCCGTTAGCGACGCTCGGCATGATGCTTGCTGGCGCCGTTGCGGGCAGCCTGCTCGGCGGCTTTAGCGGCATGGAGATGCTGATTATCGTCTCGCTGGCGGTCTGCGGCGTGATGATGTTTAAGACGGAAAATCGCCTGCTGCTGGCGGTGCCAGCCCTGGCGATGTTCCACGGCTGGGCGCACGGCGTGGAGATGTCCGGCCACAGCTTCTGGCTCTTTACAAGCGGGTTTATGTTAGCCAGCGCCACGGTGCTGTGCGCCAGCTTCGCGGCAGGGCTGCTGCTGCGCCGTCACGACGGCCTGCGTAAAACCTTCGGCGGCGGGCTGATCGTCTCCGCCCTGCTGGCGCTGATGAGCTGATGGAGCACGCCCGCCAGCGGCTGCGCCTGATGCAGCTCTCCAGCAGTAGCCTGCCTGTCGGATCGTTTACCTGGTCGCAGGGGCTGGAGTGGGCTGTCGAGGCCGGGTGGGTCACGGACGCTGAGGCCTTCAGGCGCTGGCAGATCCAGCAGATGGAGCAGAGCTTTTTCTGCGTCGACCTGCCGCTGTTTATCCGCCTGTATCGTGCCTGCGAGAAGCAGGACGTCGCGGCAGCAAAACGCTGGACGGCATACCTGCTCGCCTGCCGGGAAACGCGCGAGCTGCGCGATGAAGAACGCAACCGTGGCGCGGCCTTTACGCGCCTGGTTAAAAGCTGGGAACCCGCCTGCCCGCCAGCGTGGTTGCCGCTGTTGATGCGAAGCCAGCTCGGCGGCATGGCGTGGCTCGGCGTGCGCTGGGGCATTAGCGCGCACGAGCTGGCGCTGAGTCTGGGCTACAGCTGGATAGAGAGCGCGGTGATGGCGGGCGTCAAGCTGGTGCCGTTTGGGCAGCAGGCCGCACAACAGCTGATTATCGACCTGAGCGACCATTTTGCCGCCGGGTTTGAACAGGCATTTTTACGTGGCGACGACGCGCTGGGGGCCGCTACGCCGCTGTCCGCCATCGCCTCCGCGCGCCACGAAACCCAATATTCACGACTATTCCGTTCCTGAGGAGTCAACATGGCTGATTACAAACATCCCCTGCGCGTGGGCGTAGGCGGCCCGGTAGGGTCGGGCAAAACCGCCCTGCTGGAAGCGCTCTGCAAGGCGATGCGCGACACGTACCATCTGGCGGTGGTCACTAACGATATCTACACCAAAGAGGATCAGCGCATCCTGACCGAGGCGGGTGCGCTGGAGCCAGAGCGCATCGTGGGGGTGGAAACGGGCGGCTGTCCGCACACCGCCATCCGCGAAGATGCTTCAATGAACCTGGCGGCGGTGGAAGCACTCAGCGAGAAGTTCGGCAATCTGGATCTGATCTTCGTGGAAAGCGGCGGGGATAACCTGAGCGCGACCTTCAGCCCGGAGCTGGCGGACCTCACCATCTACGTCATCGACGTGGCCGAAGGGGAAAAAATCCCGCGCAAGGGCGGGCCGGGGATCACCAAATCCGATTTTCTGGTGATCAACAAAACCGACCTCGCGCCGTACGTGGGGGCGTCGCTGGAGGTAATGGAGCGTGACACTAATCGCATGCGCGGCGAGCGTCCGTGGACGTTTACCAACCTGAAAGCGGGTGACGGTTTAGCGACGATTATTGCGTTTCTGGAAGAGAAAGGAATGTTGCGGGTGTAGGGTGGTTTATTGCACGTTAGCACACGTGGATCTTGTAGGCCCGGTAAGCGCAGCGCCACCGGGCAAAGAAACTCACGCCTCAGGCAGTTCCGCCAGCGGCCAGCGCGGACGCACAGACACGCTCAGGTCAGCCGTTGCGCCGGCGTTCAGACGCACCATCCCGGCGTAGGCGATCATCGCCCCGTTATCGGTGCAAAATTCAGGACGCGCGTAGAACACTTCCCCGCGACGCTTTTGCATCATCTCAGCAAGCTTCGCACGCAGCGTACGGTTAGCGCTCACGCCGCCCGCCATCACCAGACGCTTAAAGCCGGTCTGATCCAGCGCGCGCTTGCACTTGATCATCAGCGTATCCACCACCGCGTCTTCGAACGCACGGGCGATATCGGCGCGGGTCTGCTCGCTGTCATCGTTATTACGGATCGTATTCGCCGCGAAAGTTTTCAGGCCAGAGAAGCTGAAATCCAGCCCCGGACGGTCGGTCATCGGCCGCGGGAAGACAAAGCGCCCTTCCGTTCCCTGCGACGCCATTTTCGACAGCATCGGGCCACCCGGGTAATCCAGCCCCAGCAGCTTGGCGGTTTTATCGAAGGCTTCACCGGCAGCATCGTCGATCGACTCGCCCAGCAGCGCGTACTTGCCAATGCCCGTTACGCTAATCAGTTGGGTATGCCCACCGGAAACCAGCAGCGCCACAAACGGGAACTCTGGCGGATTGTCTTCCAGCATCGGCGCCAGAAGATGCCCTTCCATATGGTGAACCGGAATGGCCGGAACATCCCACGCGAAGGCCAGCGAACGCCCTACCGTTGCGCCGACCAGCAGCGCGCCGACCAGGCCCGGCCCTGCGGTATAGGCCACGGCATCAATATCTTTTGCACTCAACCCGGCCTCTTTAAGCGCCGCCTGAATCAGGGGAACCGTTTTACGCACGTGGTCACGAGAGGCCAGTTCAGGCACGACGCCGCCGTAATCAGCGTGCAATTTCACCTGACTATACAGCTGGTTGGCCAGAAGCCCTTTTTCGTCGTCGTAAATCGCGATGCCGGTTTCATCGCAGGATGTTTCAATACCCAGTACACGCATGACTTGTTTTACCTCGTTTCAATACCGCGCAGTGTAGAGCCTGGGCGGATTGTTGTAAAACTTTGTTCGCCCCAGGAAGAAGCCTCGTGTATACTCCTCACCCTTATTAAAGTCCCTTTCAAAATCGCATCGGTGCTTTACAAAGCAGCAGCATTTGCAGTAAAATTCCGCACCATTTTGAAATAAGCTGGCGTTGATGCCAGCGGCAAACCGAATTTATTAAAGGTGAGAGTTACATGCCGGTAATTAAAGTACGTGAAAACGAGCCGTTCGACGTAGCACTGCGTCGCTTCAAACGTTCATGCGAGAAAGCAGGTGTTCTGGCTGAAGTTCGTCGTCGTGAGTTTTATGAAAAACCAACGACCGAACGTAAGCGCGCTAAAGCTTCCGCTGTGAAACGTCACGCGAAGAAACTGGCTCGCGAAAACGCACGCCGTACTCGTCTGTACTAATCTGTTGAGGGCCACAGCCCTCAATTGACAGACAGAGTTGTAGTCGTAAGGCCGTGCTTCCGGAAGGAATGCGCGGCTTGTTTTCGTTTATAAGTCGCTTAAATTTTTGGGGCATATGGCCGGAAGAATCCCACGCGTTTTCATCAATGACCTGCTTGCCAGAACCGACATCGTCGATCTCATCGACGCGCGGGTGAAGCTAAAAAAGCAGGGCAAGAACTACCATGCGTGCTGTCCGTTCCATAACGAAAAAACCCCCTCTTTCACCGTAAACGGTGAAAAACAGTTCTACCATTGCTTCGGCTGTGGCGCACACGGTAATGCCGTCGATTTTTTGATGAACTACGACAAGCTCGAGTTCGTTGAAACCGTCGAAGAGCTGGCGGCGATGCATAACCTTGAAGTGCCGTATGAAGCAGGCAGTGGGCCAAGTCAGATCGAGCGCCATCAGCGGCAAACGCTGTACCAACTGATGGATGGCCTGAATTCGTTTTACCAACAGTCTCTTAAGCACTCTGCGGCTGAGCCTGCGCGTCAGTATCTGAACAAGCGCGGACTGAGTGACGATGTGATTGCGCGTTTCGCTATTGGTTACGCCCCGCCCGGCTGGGACAACGTGTTAAAGCGTTTTGGCGGCAATAGCGAAGATCGTAAATCCCTCATCGACGCAGGCATGCTGGTCACCAACGACCAGGGACGAAGCTACGACCGCTTCCGTGAACGGGTGATGTTCCCGATCCGCGACAAGCGTGGCCGGGTGATAGGTTTTGGTGGTCGCGTGCTGGGCGATGCCCTACCGAAATACCTTAACTCCCCGGAAACCGATATTTTCCATAAGGGCCGCCAGCTTTACGGTCTTTATGAGGCACAGCAGGATAATGCGGAACCTCCGCGTCTTCTGGTCGTCGAAGGCTATATGGATGTTGTTGCGCTGGCGCAGTACGACATTAACTATGCCGTTGCGTCGCTGGGAACGTCCACCACGGCGGACCATATCCAGCTGCTGTTCCGCGTCACAAACAACGTGATTTGCTGTTACGACGGTGACCGCGCAGGACGCGACGCCGCCTGGCGAGCGCTGGAAACCGCGTTGCCGTATATGACCGACGGGCGTCAGCTACGCTTTATGTTCCTGCCCGACGGTGAAGACCCGGATACGCTGGTGCGTAAAGAGGGCAAAGCGGCGTTTGAAGCGCGGATGGAGCAGGCTCAGCCGCTCTCCACGTTTCTGTTTAACAGCCTGATGCCGCAGGTTGATTTGAGTACCCCTGACGGGCGCGCGCAGCTCAGCACGCTGGCGCTGCCGTTAATCAGCCAGGTGCCCGGCGAAACGCTGCGCATCTATCTGCGTCAGGAGTTAGGCAACAAGCTCGGCATTCTGGATGACAGCCAGCTTGAACGTTTAATGCCGAAACAGGCTGAAAACGGCACGGTACGCCCCGCGCCTCAGCTAAAACGCACAACCATGCGTATACTGATAGGGTTGCTGGTGCAAAACCCCGAACTTGCTCCGCAAGTGCCGTCGCTGGCGGGTTTGAACCACGAAAAATTGCCCGGGCTTGGCTTATTTTCAGAATTGGTCAACACTTGTTTGTCTCAGCCAGGTCTGACCACCGGACAACTTTTAGAGCATTATCGCGGCACAAAAGAGGCCGCTACCCTTGAAAAACTGTCGATGTGGGACGATATAGCAGATAAGGATATCGCAGAAAAAACGTTCACCGACTCGCTCAACCATATGTTTGATTCGATGCTTGAGTTGCGCCAGGAAGAGTTGATAGCTCGCGAGCGCACCCATGGCCTGAGCAGCGAAGAACGCCGGGAGCTCTGGATGATTAACCAGGAACTGGCGAAGAAATAAAAAATTTAACGGCTTAAGTGCCGAATATCGATCGGGAAGCCCCCGGCAGCCGCACTGAGAGGCAGCGGCAAAAATATAAGTACGCCCTCGCTTTAAAGGTTGGCAGCCCATCGCCGACACCAATCAAACGAATTAAGTGTGGATACCGTCTTATGGAGCAAAACCCGCAGTCACAGCTGAAACTTCTTGTCCAACGCGGTAAGGAGCAAGGCTATCTGACCTATGCCGAGGTCAATGACCATCTGCCGGAAGATATCGTCGATTCAGATCAGATCGAAGATATCATCCAAATGATCAATGACATGGGCATTCAGGTGATGGAAGAAGCACCGGATGCCGATGATCTGTTGCTGGCTGAAACCTCCAACAACACTGACGAAGATGCGGAAGAAGCTGCTGCACAGGTCCTGTCCAGCGTGGAATCTGAAATCGGGCGTACCACTGACCCGGTCCGCATGTACATGCGCGAAATGGGTACCGTTGAACTGTTGACCCGCGAAGGCGAAATTGACATCGCAAAACGCATCGAAGACGGGATCAACCAGGTTCAGTGCTCTGTTGCCGAATACCCGGAAGCGATTACCTATCTGCTGGAGCAGTACGATCGCGTCGAAGCGGAAGAAGCGCGTCTGTCCGATCTGATCACTGGCTTTGTCGACCCGAACGCTGAAGAAGATATGGCGCCAACCGCCACTCACGTCGGTTCTGAGCTGTCTCAGGAAGAGATGGATGACGACGAAGACGAAGATGAAGAAGAAGACGACGACAGCAGCGATGACGACAACAGCATCGACCCTGAACTGGCGCGTGAGAAGTTTGCCGAGCTGCGTACCCAGTACGAAGTGACGCGTGACACCATCAAAGCGAAAGGCCGCAGCCATGCCGCCGCTCAGGAAGAGATCCTGAAGCTGTCTGAAGTGTTCAAACAGTTCCGCCTGGTGCCAAAACAGTTCGACTACCTGGTGAACAGCATGCGCGTGATGATGGATCGCGTACGTACCCAGGAACGTATCATCATGAAGCTGTGCGTTGAACAGTGCAAAATGCCGAAGAAGAACTTCATCACCCTCTTCACCGGCAACGAAACCAGCGAAACCTGGTTCAACGCCGCTATCGCGATGAACAAGCCGTGGTCTGAAAAGCTGCACGACGTGAAAGAAGACGTACAGCGCGGCCTGCAAAAACTGCATCAGATTGAAGAAGAGACCGGCCTGACCATCGAGCAGGTGAAAGACATCAACCGTCGTATGTCCATCGGTGAAGCGAAAGCCCGCCGTGCGAAGAAAGAGATGGTTGAAGCGAACTTACGTCTGGTTATCTCTATCGCCAAGAAATACACCAACCGTGGCCTGCAATTCCTGGATCTGATTCAGGAAGGCAACATCGGTCTGATGAAAGCGGTAGATAAGTTTGAATACCGTCGTGGTTACAAGTTCTCCACCTATGCTACCTGGTGGATCCGTCAGGCGATCACCCGCTCTATCGCAGACCAGGCGCGCACCATCCGTATTCCGGTGCATATGATTGAGACCATCAACAAACTCAACCGTATCTCTCGCCAGATGTTGCAGGAGATGGGTCGCGAGCCGACGCCGGAAGAGCTGGCTGAACGCATGCTGATGCCGGAAGACAAGATCCGTAAAGTGCTGAAAATCGCTAAAGAGCCTATCTCCATGGAAACGCCAATCGGTGATGATGAAGATTCGCATCTGGGTGATTTCATCGAGGATACCACCCTCGAGCTGCCGCTGGACTCTGCCACCACCGAGAGCCTGCGTGCCGCTACGCACGACGTGCTGGCTGGCCTGACCGCCCGTGAAGCCAAAGTGCTGCGTATGCGTTTCGGTATCGACATGAATACCGACCACACGCTGGAAGAAGTGGGTAAACAGTTTGACGTTACCCGCGAACGTATCCGTCAGATCGAAGCGAAGGCGCTGCGTAAGCTGCGTCACCCAAGCCGCTCTGAAGTACTGCGAAGCTTCCTGGACGATTAATCGGTCCTGAAATGAAAAAGCTCCCAATCGGGAGCTTTTTTTTTGTTTATGCCCTCTCTCTGTAGGTGAGGGCATCAGGCCGCAGAGGAGCTAAAGCCCCCTCACCACCAGTGCCTCATCAAGTTCCCGATACGCCTCCACCAGCTTGTCCAGCGTCGCCCTGTTCAGCCCGCTCGGGTTCGGCAGCACCCACACCTGCGTTACGCCAATGGTAATGTTCTGCTTACCCCACCTGGCGCCGCGCTGGCTGAACGCCTGCTCGTAGGCCTGCTTGCCGAGGATCGCCAGCGCAGCGGGCTGATAGTCTTCAATTTTCGCGATCAGCTCACGCCCGCCAGCGCGCAGCTCATGCAGATTCACTTCGCTCGCCTGCACCGTGGGTCGCTCGACCAGCATGGTGATGCCACAGCGCGTATCCAGCAGCTGCTGCTCTTCTTCCGGCTTAAGCTGTTTGTCGGTAAAACCGGCCTGGTGGATCACCTTCCAGAAGCGATTTCCCGGATGAGCAAAGTGAAAACCGGTGTGCGCCGATGACTTGCCCGGATTGATACCGCAGAACACCACCCGCAGGCCAGGGGCCAGAATATCGTTGATCATCTCTACTCCTGTCTATGCATCTTAAGGTAAGTATAAAGGATTGATTATGCGTTGTTTATAAAAACAGCAGGCAGGTGTGAATGGCTGGATTGCTGAGGGGAGTTACTTTATAATTCACCGCCACGGCCCCTTAGCTCAGTGGTTAGAGCAGGCGACTCATAATCGCTTGGTCGCTGGTTCAAGTCCAGCAGGGGCCACCAAATTTTAGCTTTATAATCATATAATTAAGCCACTCTAGCGAGTGGCTTTTTTGTTTATGGTTTCATTGTTGGCAGCAAAATGGCAGCAGAAAATAAGCTGCCACCAATAAAAAACCCGCCGAAGCGGGTTAGGTTGTCAAAAATTCATATGTCCCTGACCACTGTTTAAAGGGTGCGGAGGCACATGATCGACCTGTCCGGGTGTTACGATAAAGCGCACTACGGTTTCATGAGTAACAAAAGTGGTTCCACAGTTAATGTTTTGGCACTGGCAATAACGCTCTTTCGTATTATCTGATACACGAAAGCTACTGCGAGTATGTGCCGCGTGTCCGCATTTCGGACAATTCATCATATCCGTTTCTCCCCAAGTCATTACCCGCAATCCCATAATGATACACGAACATCCGTTTTGTGAACATTGTCATTCCATTTCTAAATCATCTATCTTTACCTCAAGCTCCAGAGTCGTAGTGAAACCATTATCTGCACTGACACTATGCGTCAGCGTGGTAATGGTCCATTCGGCATCATCAATGGGCTGTTTAAAGCCGCTCACCTTCACCGGCATTTCGGTATACAGATCAGCCCTTCCCTCTGCGAGCTGCAGGGAGAATGTTGCAACCCCGCGCTGCAGACGCTCCCACTGCATCTTTGCCGCACGCGCTGCGTTGCTGCGGTTTGCATAAGTTCTGTTGAGTACCAGCACGTTTTCATCCGTTCCAACCAGGTAATCACCCTGTTTTGCTTCCGGCTCCTTTGCCGCGGTGGTTTTCTTTCGACGGCGCTTAACCTTTGCTGTCTCTTTTTTCTTTGGCTCACGGGTATGGAGCCAGCTGGCAATCACCCCCGTATAGGCATCGCGGTCGGCCAGGGTAAAACGATGACCGTCACCGGCCTGGCGGGTTATGGTGATAACCGGCAGCGGCTTACCGCTTGCCGTTCTGCCCTGCCCCTGGCGGATAAACAACAGATTGCCGTCCTTAACTGAGGCTATCGCCCCATACTGCCGCGCCAGCTTCATCAAAAAGCTGGCGTCGCTTTCATTAGTCTGGTCAAGATGATCAACAGGTTTGTCCATCAGGTCCTGCCCCAGCGCCATTTTTAATTTATGCCTGGCGGCGATTTCCTTCACGACTTCGCCCACCGTTGTCTGATGCCAGGACTTTTCACGCCGCGTATTAAGGGTTTCACGGAAATCTGCACTACGCGCGCGAATTGTGAGACGGTCAGGCGCGCCGCTGTGCTCAATCTCATCGACAGTAAAGGCCCCTTTCGGAAAAAGCGGCTGACCTTTCCACCCCAGCGCAAACTGAATAATGGCTCCCCGACGCGGCAGAACGATTTGACCGTCCGAGTCGTCCAGTTCCAGATCAAGCTGGTCCGCTTCAAAGCCCCGGTTATCCGTCAGCGTCAGACTCATCAGGCGCGCATCCAGCACGGTAGTCACATCTTTACCTTCAATAGTGATGCTGAAACCGGGGGTTTTGCTGTTCAGATTCAGAAGATCAGAGCTAAAATTCACTGCAGTAACCCCCCAACCGTATTTTTCATATTACCTATCGCAGCGGTGGCGGAGTCCTGCAAATTACTGAGCTGATCGCTGAGGCTGCCAAACATATCAGACAGCGATTCATCCACCCGTTTCAGGCTCAGCGAAAATTCGATGCGCCGGGGCATACCGCTCTCAAAAAATTCTGTTTTTGTCTGGCTCAGACTCTCGATCACAAACATGCCGTAAATCGTCCCGCTCCCCTCAATCAAAGGCCAGGCTTTCCCCAGCTCCGCCATCTGCTCCAGTGCCAGCAAAGACAACCTGCCGCCGGTAATCTCCGGCAGCAGGACGCCGGACAGAGTAAGCGAATCGTTATCCGGCCCAAGAAACTGCGTTGTCGGGCGCCGGTTTACCCGGCTGTTAGCAGCGTGCCGCCAGCTGCGCTGATACTGCAGCTCCTGATAGGGTACGGTGCGCAGCATGAATACGTACAACCCCAGCACCATCATCATTATTCGTAACCCCCTCGATCACTGAAATTACTGCGTGTTTTTGCCCTGGCCCGGCGCTCACGCTCATCAAGCTGCCGGGCCACCTCGCGGGCGATATCCTGTGCGCTTTGCCCTGGCTGGGCGACAATATGAATTGGCGCACTTATCTCGTACTTAATTACCTGTGGCTGTCTCTCTGCCTTTGCCGACGGCGCCGGTTGCGTCCTGACAGGTACACTGTACGGATGAATTGGCGCGGCTTCTGCCGGGGCAGCCGCCAGGCCCATTACGCCAGCGACCACGGAAGCGAACACCTTCTGGCGCATAGCCATCGGGTCAGCCCTCTTATCCGTGATTTCCGTAACTGCCGGTGCTGGCATGACAGCCGCAGCGATATCAGCCAGCTCCGCAGCACGATCCCGACCAGGACGGTTTACCGGGGCGTTAACAATCTCAGGCGGCAGTATTAACCTGCTTTCAGGCCGTTGCACCGGGCTGGCTGTTACATCACGAACCGGGCTTACCGTTGCCGCCAGTTTCACCAGCTCAGTAGTACGATTGATTACCGGAAGATTTGCCGGACCGTTCACACTATCAGGCGGCAGAACTATCGCGCGTTCAGGATATTGTTTAGCGCTGGCCGGTTCCGTCCGGGAAGGATTGAGCGTTGCCGCCACCCTTGCCAGATCAGCAGTCCGTTTCCTGCCGGTGACACTGGCGGGCCCGTTAACGATCTCTGGGCCATTCTCACCCACGATGCCGAACTGGCCGCGCGGAATGGTACCGCCGCTGTCGTACATGCCAGCAAAACCCATCGGCGGGAATCCGCCAGGCGGCAGCACCACTTTACCGTCTGTGTTTACCGTGGCTGGTTGCTGCCGCGTGACCTGCTCAGGAAGCTTCGCTTTGGCCGCTTCCTTGCTGACAATGCCAAGTTTTTCAAGCAGCCAGGACACGCCCGATTTAAGCGAATCCAGCGGGTGCATGACCATGTTCAGCCCTGCCGCCAGCGCCTCCCCAAACTGCCGCCCCATCGACGCCGCGCTTTGCAGCTCTGCAGAGGTGGATTTAACCGGCGTCAGCAGATCAGTAAACCAGCCCCACAATGCCTGGACCTTGTCACCTATCCACTGGAAAACAGGCTGCAGTGGCTCAAACGCCGCACTGATAGGCGCAGCTGCAGCTTTGAATCCTTCAACCACTCCGCCTAAAAATGCGCTTATCGGCTGCCAGTATTTCCAGACAACCAGCGCCACGCCAGCCAGCGCCGCCACAACGAGCCCTATCGGACTAAGCAGGGCGCCCAGCAATCCAGAAATCCCGTACAGCGCAACGCGAAGGAGAGCCAGCGGGCCGGACGCCAGAAAACGCAGCACGCCACCGGCTGCGGATAATCCCCCACGCAACGCGGCCAGCGGATTCATTACCATGCCGATAATGTTGCGAATACCAGACATTCCGCCGCGAAGGACAGCAAGCGGCGCACCGGCCAGCGCTTTCAGCGCGTTGCCAGCCAGCCCGGCAGAACGGCGCAGGGAGTTAAGGGGAGACGCCAGCAATCCGGCGCTGCTGCCGGATGCAGCCAGGCCACGGCGCAACAGGGAAAGCGGCGCATTTGCCAGCCAGGACAGCGCGCCGCCGGTGCGGGTCACTGCAGACATAACGGAGGGGAGTGTTTTTACACCCAACACGGACAGGCCAAAACGGATCACCGCCAGCGGCCCCAGCAAGGCAGCCACGGCCACCGCCAGCGTGCCGAGCACAACTGTGATCGCAGCTGTGGCTGCAGCCACTTTCATCAGCGTGCCCGCCAGCTGCGGGTTAGCCTCAACCCATCGACGCAGTGCCCCGGTAACGTTTTTGACGTACCCCATGATATCCATCAGCGGCTGGCGCAGGGTTTCACCCAGGCTACTGAAAGCGTTCTGCGCGCCCGTTTTAACAAGCAACCACTGCGCGGAAAGTGAATCCTTATTGATATCGGATTCTTTCTGCATGGAGCCGTAAGCCTCAGTGCCTGAGGTGAGTTTCAGCTGTCGCTGCAGCTCCGGCAGGTTGTTTGCAAGCTTCGCCGCATCGTCGCCAAACTCCTTGCCAAATATCATCGTCATGGCGGACAGGCGTTTATCCTGCGGCAGCTTGTTGACCTTCTCCAGCACGCGCTGAATGGTCCCCATTGCGTCCTTTGTCATCTGCTTTTCAATCTCTTCTGGATTGAGTTTCAGCAGATCCATACCCTCCATGAACCGCTTGCTCTGCATGGTTGCAATCGACAGTTCGCGCACCATCGCATTTGATGCGCTGGCGGCAATTTCGGGCGCGGCGCCCAGAGACAGGAAGGTGGAACCCAGCGCGGCCGCCTTTCGGAAATCAAGCCGGTCGGCCACTCCCCCCATGCGCTGCAGCACATTGATGATATCGCCGCCCTTAGACATGGCGTTATCGTCCAGGTAGTTCAGGGCATCGCCAAGCTGTTCAATATTGCGGGTCGGCACTTTATAGAGCTGCGCGATTTTCCCCAGCCCCTCCGCCAGCTCATCAGCGGGCAGCTCGAATGCCGTTGCGGCCTTTGCTGCAGTGGATGCAAAGGCCAGCAGGTCACGCTTCTGGTCTTCGTAAGAATCATTCTGGTTTGTCACGCCCATGCGGGCGCCACCTTCAACCAGCGCGGCATAGTCGATGGCGCCATTCTCCATCGGCAGCTGTTCACTGGCGGCCTTGATGGCATCCTGCATGTCGTAAAACTGTTTTGTGCGGTTGCCGTTGTCGTCCCGCAGCCCGTTAACCTGCTTTGCCACGCCTTTCATCGCATCTTCCATGCTGGCATAGCTTTTAACGGCAGCCATCACCGGCGCGCCCATCGCCAGCCCGGCGGCAGTAGTCGTTGCTCCGGCGCCCGCAATACGATCCCGCACCTCAAGGCGCCGCGAATACTGATCGCGGACGGCGTTCATACGGGCCTGCTGCGCGCCCAGGCGTTTAAGGGATTTCTGCTGTCGGTCCAGCGCCTGCCGGGTTTCGTCGGCATTCTGCCGCAGCTCACGCTGCGCACTGCTCAGCTTTTTGGTGTCCAGCCCGGCCTCATTGAGCGCAAGACGCTGACGCTGCACCGACTGTCGCAGGCCGTTGTATTTGCTCTGCAGCTCGTTAACGCGGTTTTTTGCCTGCTCAAGCAGACGAGCCTGCGCCGCCGTCGGGCGGTTTGTGGCCGAGAACTGCGTGGCAAGCTTCGCCGCTTCTTCGCGTGCGGCTTTCAGACTGTTGCCGGTGACGGCCAGCTGCGCGCTTGCCTTGCGGAAACCGTCAATACGGCCCGCCTGGGCGTCCAGTTCTTTTAATCTTGCGCGGCTTTGCTGAATGGCGGTAGCCAGCTCTTTAGAGCTGGCCTGCGCTGATCGGAATGGGCGGGTGAGCCTATCAACCGCATTAAGAATTACCTGCAAACGCAGATTAGTGTCACTCATCGCTGGCCCCGCTTCTCTGAATCGCTTTATGCCGCCACTCCAGCACTTCGGTCAGCGGCATAACGTCAGTGACGGACGGCGGCCAGTGAAAAATGGTGGCGATATCAGCCACCAGGTCTTCTAGCGTCAGGCTGTCGGCAAACCGGCAAGCACCGATTTCTTCAACAAAAAAGTGACCACCTCAACCGACAGCGCGGTGAGATCTGCGGGGTCCATTTCAGCCATTTCCTGAGCGGTCAGCGCGGGCGTAGAGATGCGGGGAATAATCGTCATCATCGCGCCGACGTCCATATCCATGATCGCCTGCAGACGGGTGCCACGCAGCGCGCCGGACTGCGGCTTGCGCAGCACAATTTCGGCAATTTCGGTTTTGCCGCGTTTGATTGGGGTGTCCAGCTGTACGGTTTTTTCAGTCTGTTGTTCGCTCATTGTCATTTCCTGTTAATAAGGTACTGGCGCGGCTGCCCGCGCCTTTAAAGTAGATCAGAGGCCCAGGGCGTTGCGGTGTTCTTCCATCAGGTCCACGCCATCAACGATTTCAATCATGTTGATCACATCAACCTCATAGAGCACCTCGCCGTTGATGGTCAGCTTCGCGTAGCTGTTGGTGCTGCTGACTTTTGTGGTGTTGCTCTCCCCGGTTTTCCATTCGCCGGAATCGACTTCTTTATGTCGCCCGCGCACAACCAGCTCAACGGCCTGCACTTCGCCGGTATCGTCACGCTGAATGGAGCCGGTGAAACGCAGCTGGATACCGTCAACGGTGGCTTTACCCATCTGCTTGAATAACAGCAGTTCGGTGCCACCGATTGAAAATTCCGTGTCCAGCGCGCCATCATCCAGCCCCAGATCAACATCAGCCGAACCGGGCATACCGCCGCCGCGATACTTTTCAAACTTGCGGCCGAATTTAGGCAGGGTCAGGGACTCAACGATCCCCTGATAGTTATTCCCGTCGTTAAACAGGTTCAGGTGTTTTAACTTGCGTGGTAAAGCCATATTGTCCCCTTACGCGCTGACCTGGCTGGAGAAATCCAGCAGATACTGATCGGTGATGCGCTGGCGTAGCATCAGGTTTTCCAGAGGCGGTACCGGCGTATAGTCGTAATCGATAGTGAGCTTCCCGGCTTTCAGAGAATCTTTATCGTTTACGGACTCATCCAGCCAGCAGTCGGCGCCGATGATGTAGCCCTGCGTTTTCAGGTTGCGCAGTTTGGCGCGAATACCTTCGATAATGTCGCGGGCCAGCGACGGGTTAAGCACGCCATCAACCGCCCACATGTGCGCTTCGGCGATGGTGTCAGCCAGTACCTGCGCGGTGCGGGTGTAGTTTTCAAAGGCAAACAGAGGATCGTCACTGAGGCAGCGGGAGCCCCAGAAACGGAAACCGTCTTTGCGGATCAGCGTGGTGACATCGTTCTGGTTCAGCAGCCCCGCATCGGTTGCCGGGTCCTGCAAATCCCAGAACACATCCGCAGAAATGCCGGTGACGCCGTTCACGCCCACGTTGGACAGGGATTTGTGCCAGCCGGTCTGCTCGTCAATTTTGGCACGCAGACCAAGCGCACGGGCTGAGGCGTAAGCTGTTGCGTCACCATTCAGCACGGTGTCAAAGCTGATGAAATCAGGCCAGATCAGCATCCCCTCGCGCTGGCTGAAATTAGCGCGGTAGGCAATGGCTTCCTCTACCGTTTTGCATCCATAGGCGGACAGATAAGCAAACCCGCGCAGACTCTGCGCCACGCTCAGCAGTTCAGTGGCAACCGCCTGCGTGTCGTGCCCCGGCACGCCCAGAATGCGCGGCTTAACGCCGAGCTGGGACTGCGCAGATAACAGCGCTTTCATGCCCGTTTTTTTACCGTCAGCTGTCACGCCGCCGATAATGTTAGAGGTTGTCTCCGCTTCGGTTTCACCCTGTGCAACGCGCACAACGACGGTCACGGGTTTAGCCTGGTCGGCAATTGCATCCAGCGAGCGGGCCAGCGTGCCGGACTCGCCTGCTTTACCGCTGGCGGTCAGCACATCGGTCAGCAAGACCGGCTTATTGAGGGGAAACATGGACGCATCAGCATCATCGCCGGTGCAGACCATGCCCACGATGGCGGTGCTCACCGTGGTAATGGATCGGGTGCCCTCGTTGATTTCAACAACGCGCACCCCGTGGTGGTAATCCTGAGCCATAAGGCAGTCTCTCCGGTTTACAGGGGGTGTGCCTATGTTCTGGTTGATATGCACGCGGCGCACGCGGCGGGCTATGTATGGTGAATGGCACAATGGAAAGGGCAAAAAAATCCCCGCAGGCGCGGGGACGGAATTAATCTTTGGGTGGTTCAGGCCAGTCAATATCCGGTGCCAGCGATGTATCCACGCGCGTCAGCAACACGCGGTATTTTCGCCAGGCATCATAACTACTCTTTTCTTGATCGGTTGCCATATCCAGCTCAACGGCATCCTGCAGCGGCTCTATTTTCTCAGCGGCACTTTTGATAAGTGCTGCTTTTGTTGCTGTCGCTTCAGCAATGTCTGCCGCTGCTTTCTCCGCTTCATCTGTCACCCAGCGTTCACCATTCCATTTATCATACGGTGTCGATGGAGGGTAGATAGTAGTATCAGCAGGGTAATCGCCCGGCACGGTAATTTGCTGTTCTGCCCCGGTTCTGATATTCCAGACCGTTTCACCGCGATGATCAGCCAGATATTCCCATCCGGTCAGTTGACTGTTCCGGCAGACAACATAACCTTTTTTTGCTGCCAGTGGCTTGTCCGTACAGGCATTTGCCGGAATGCTGACGCCCACCGGAATAAACTCCGTTGTTTGTGACAAATAAACCCGCGTCAGGCTGTCATAATTAAAAACCACAACCTCACCAGCCACGACGGCAAAACCATTTTCTATAACTGCACTTTGCATTATGCGGCCCTCACGATGTAGTTGAATGCGATGTTACGCGGTCGGGTTTCTGCCGATGTTCGGGCCACACGGGAAGCATCAAAGGAATAGTTTGCCTGTTTGTAATTTCCACCCGTAGGCGTTGAAGAAAGGTTTGGTGTCAGTGTATTAACACTGAATGCTCCCGATACGGCGTTATTTGGACCGACAGAAATATCCAGAAGCGTACCGGTAATATTCTGCAGAGCATCATACTGCCCGGAAAGCAGCACACGCCCGGAATCAACGCCTCGCCCGTCATCCCAGCCTCTCAGAAACTCACCACGTAAATCTGGCAGCGTCAGTCCAGGATATACCTGCGCAAGTTTCGGGTACTGTGCAGCAGTGAAAGCGGCTCCATTGCACTTCAACCAGCCAGCGGGGGCTGCCGCAAGAGGCCAGGGTACAGGAATACCAACTGGCAGAGCAGATCCTGCCCCCAGACCAAGATTATTCAGAAACGCGGAAATATCGGCAATATCAGCGCCGTTAGCTGATTTATCCATTTTCCCGGCAAGCGCATTGGTCATGGTGGTGGCAAAGTTCGGATCGTTGCCTAATGCTTTAGCCAGTTCGTTGAGCGTATCAAGTGCGCCCGGCGATGAATCAACCAGTGCCGCAATCGCTACCTGCACAAAGGCCGTGGTTGCGAGCTGCGTAGAATTATTGCCAGCCGCCGCCGTCGGCGCTTTTGGCGTGCCGGTGAATGTCGGACTGGCTTTCGGCGCATACTGCGTATGGGGATCGTTAGCGGCAATATGTTTTGCCATCAGGTCATCCACATACACCTTCAACTCCAGCACCTTGTCATCCACATACTTGCGGGTTGCCAGCACTACTGCTGGGTCAATTTTCAGGGTGATATTGTCTGTGCTGCTGGTAATCAACACCATTCGCACGGTCTGCGTGCGCCCGCTCCCCTCCGCCAGCTGCGGCTTGTAGCTCTCCGGGCAGTTGCCCACGGCAATCAGCGCGCCGGTATCATCGAACAGACCGACTTCACGAATCCACCAACCACCCTCAGTTTCGGGGATCACCTGCTCAGCAATAATCTGACTGCTGTTCTGCGGATCGATATACAGCATATTGAGAGCAGCGCGCCGCTTCTCAGCAACCAGCTTTGTCTGTTGTGCGCTTGGCGTCGGCAGCACGCCGCCACCGTCGCCTACTGCCATCTGGGTAATTTTCAACGGGACACCGAGCGCGGCTGCGCTTGCCAGTTTCGCCGCGCCGATATCCGTCAGCAGGGTATAAAATTTTGCGCTCATGGATTCACTCTCATTGTGTCAATAACATGGACCGCCCCGCCCTCATATGCGGTTCCGCCGGAAATAATGGTTTCGTTGATATACGGGTAGATCGTTATTTCTTCGCCAGTGTAGATGGCTGCGCCAACAAAACATGGCCCGCTCGTCTGCAGGTTTATAGACATGCCGATCAAATGCCTGCTGCAGGGTTTGGCGTCACCGATGAGGCGCTCCAGCTCCAGATAGGTTTCCTCTGTTATGCCCTGGTCCTGCACCCCAATATCCAGGCGAAACGTGCCCGGTGCCTCACCTGTCTGCCACCATTCAATGATGCGGATCAGAAAGCCGAACGGCTCCACAACACGCCGCACAGCGCTGGTTGTGCCCTTGTGCTGATGGATATAGAACGCATCCTGCACCACGCGGCGCTTCACGCTCTCCGCCCATCCTTCGTCCCAGCGATCCACCGAAAAGGCCCACGCCAGATACGGCAGAAACTTGACCGGGCATGTTGCCGGGTTCCATAAATCGCGCAGCGGCACCTGCAGATCGGAAATTCCGCTGCAGGTCTGCGCCAGGCGGCGCTCAAGCGGCGATGAACCAGGAGGAAGCAGACTATTCATCCGTTCCCCCGTTGGTTACGCTCCATTCCGTACATGAAGCGGCTTGTGTCTTATCCAGCACCACATCAGCGAGCGGCGAGGCCAGCTCAACACGCTGCACACCTTCAACATGCAGCGCGGCATAAATAGCACTGCGGCGAATATCGCGCCCCAGCCTCGTCTGGCTGGCGATATATTTCTGCAGGCTGGCCTTTGCCGCCTCCATCACTGGCTCAGCTTCTGGCCCCGGGTAAAGAAAGATCGTTGCATCCACGCTGTACGGAATAATTTCAGCGCTGCGCACCGTCAGACGGTCAGCAACCGGCCGCACGTTCTCACTGTTAAGTGCCTGTTCAACCACCGCCAGCAGGTCCGCCGCTGCCGTTCCGTCGCCCTCACGGCTCAGTACGGTAAGCACCACCTCCGCCGGTGCCGGGCTAGTTGCGCTGGCGTCAGCGACGCGCCCGTCCGTGCTTTTAGCGTGAAACTCATAAGCCGCCGTTGGTCCCGCAACGGAAAGCCCCTCAAATGCAGCAGGAACACGCAGGCGCAACGCCTCGTCACTTTCCATTACCGCTGCGACCGGCGGCACCGCGTCGTTATCTGCAGGTGTAACCGTCAACCGCTTCACGTTGTAGTTGGCCGCCATCTGATCGAGATCGCCGCCCATGGCATAAGCCACCATGACCGCCTGCGCTGCCTCGTTGATACGCTGGCGCAGCAGGATTTCCCGGTACGTGTTTTCCTGCAGTTGTTTGGTGATGGGTTCAGATTCCAGCTCAAGCGTGCGCCGCACCGCGTCCTGTTCGTCTGCCGGATACAGGGCCACAAAGGCGGCCTTACGCTCAGCCAGCAGGAATTCAAACTCCGGCACGTCAACGATTTGCGGCGCGGGGAGCTGGGAAAGGTCAATGAGTGCCATTGTCTGCTCCTGTTGATACCGAAAGAGATACAGGCGCTCCGTTATTGCGCTTCCCGGTTAGCTCAACCACCATGGAGCCGTCAAAGCTGCTGTTGATGGTGATGGAATCCAGCACAAGCCGAGGCTCCCAGCGACTCAGCGATACGTAAACAACCGCCATAATCTGCAGGCGCAGCGCCGGGTTCTGGGGCTGGTCAATCAATGCTGACAGCAGGGAACCATATTCCCGGCGGGCTATACGGCTTCCCTGGGGAGTCAGCAGAATATCCCTGACCGACTGCCGCAAATGGTCCGCATCAGAAATGGCTTTGCCATTGTCCTGATTCATACCGATATACAGCGTCATACAGGACCTCCCGATGTATCGCCGCCGGACTTAACGCCGGTATGACCGTGTTTATCGACTACGATCCCGTTAGAACTCATGGCGCCGCCGCCCTGGGTGACGCCACCATTGATCACCACCTCGCTGTTTATGCGCGTGTTGCTTGCTTCCACCACAAATTCCCCCGTTTTCAGGGTTATGTTATCTGCCGCCTCGATCACCATGGATTTGATACCCCGCACATGCCAGCGGCCGGTCGCGGGTTCATATTCAAACCATCCACCGTCCGGGTATTCCGTTACGCAGCCGTCCACTGAGTCCGACGGCGGCGCGAACTGGTTGGAATAGATCGCAGGTAAGGCAAAAGCGGTTTCCAGATTGCCGCCCATACTCAGCACCACCACCTGCTCATCCGGCGACGGGCACCACCATGTACGGGCACCGCCTGCGCGCAGTGTCAGCCAGTTAATCCAGTTGGTTTCAAGCTCACCCACTTTCACCCGGCACAGCCAGTTTTCCCGGTCCACTTCGGTTACGGTGCCGGTGCGGATCAGGTTGGTGATAAGGCGCATGATTTCTGTCAGTTGTGCATTCATATCTTTAGCTTGCCATCGCACACATTTGATATGCAGTGTGGTAATTTGTGTCATTAACTACACAATGGTGATGAGGGTTCGCATGCAATCCAAACGAGATCTAAATGGCGCTATATTTAATACGGAGTTAGACAGCTTTTGTAGGAAGTATCTTATTAAAAGAAGCATCCCCCTTAGCAACAAGGAAATCAACGAAGCGCCTAAATATTACGAAGAAATAAAACTATCACTATTTGAAAGTTTTACCCTCCACAATGAAGTTAATTTCAAAGTTGATGGCGAGAACATTCCTTTAACTATTTTAATAAATGAAATAGGATTAAGGGGAGTTGAAGAATTAATAGATGATGGAGCACTTAGCTTTACCGTGTGGTCTCCTCTCGTTCTATATATGAATGATAACCAATATGGTGTAGACCCTTTATGCGCGGGCCGTCGAAATGAATCCGTATTTTTCGACCCAGAAGAGTCAATTCGTACAGGACTTAATTTCATGAGGAGTCCATTAAGAAAAGGGGAAGTTAGAGCTTTAACACGAAAAGTACGTGACCTTTATTTTTCAGTCCCTAAAGGTATGGAGAATGACAGCGTTAGTGTAACTATGTCTGCTCTCGAAAGTGGAAAACTTGAGAGGCTGGGGCTAAGCCTTAAAAATAAAGATAAAAATAATCTTAATGAATCTGAAAAACAGCAATTGATTTCCTGTGCCTCTGATTTATTGGGTTACAAATATCTTATGCAAAAACGCGCTCAGGTTAGCCCAACAAGCAATATAAGCACTCTCCTTGAAGACTCAATGCAAAAAGCCACAAACCTATCTAAAGATGAAATTTTTTCAGCGATTGTTCAATTCGAAAACATGCCTGATATTAAAACATCTTTCAGAGATATGGGCATGCCTATGGACGAACTCGTTAAATTCAGAAAAAACAAGAGTACAAAAAAATTCAGAAAATGGATGTCAGATTTAAACGAAATATCATCACCTATTGAGGCCCAAAGATTTTATTCAGAAAGCAATGCATCTCCACGTGGATTTTTCGAAACATTCTGGGGTAAGTCCACTAAAAGTGTAACAATGATGATGATCGGTGCTTATGCTGGTTCTTTTGCTGACACTAAAATTGGCACAATGCTTGGTTTGTTCGGTGGATTAGTCGCTAATAATGCAACAGGTTATATCTTAGATATGGCCGATGAATATCTTCTATCAGAGTTAACAAAAGGTTGGACGCCTAAATTATTTATTTCTGAGCTTAAATCACTTAACAATAAGTATTCACTATAAGAATTTACGACCTGTTTGAATTTATCAAATGCTTAGCCATTTGATAAAGGTTTCTTTTATTAAATCTTCAATATATCCATTTTTACCTAGCAAGCGACGCGCTGGGTACCGGACCTCCGGGCCATTGCGTCTGACTCGATCACGCAGACCATAATGGTGAACACGGGCTATGTGCTGGACTTTCCCATCAAACAGCACGCTGGCAGAGTTCGCAGTGGCTGCGGTCTTCAGGTATTTAGTAGTGCGCAATTTGGCGAACATCTGGCGCTTGATGCGCCCCTTTTTACTTCTGGCCGTCACCCGGCGCGCCTCAAAGGCGGTGCCGTCTGGATTGCGCTGCAGCCTGATGTTTTGCTGTTGCGACCGGCGCAGCTCCTGCGCCAGTTGTCGCATCATACGGTTGCGGGCTGCCGGTTCCAGATTCGCCAGCAGGGCCGCCAGCCAGTCATCCACCCTCTGCAGGTCATCCACGTTTCACCGTCCACATTTCTTCGGGTACGTCGGGTTCCGGCACCGCTTCAACGCTCGATACGGTGCCGTCTGTGCTGACAATCACGCGCTCCGTGAGCTGCAGATTGAGGCTGATATCACACAGATCGTTGCTCAGGATATCGACGTCAAAAGTAAAAAGTTTTTCGCGCAGCTCCGGGTTGTTAATAGCGTCCGGTTGATTGGTCATTAACCAGAGCAGCACGGGCGCCATCACTAAATTCTGGTCGCCGCTAAAGTCTTCAATCACCACGTTCAGGGTGTAGCGATATTCCCATGACATTGAACGGGCGCCGGTTGCGACCAGCGAACCGTTATCAACAAAAAGGTGCAGTTTGTCCGGGTTGTCACGGACATACGCCACCGATTTATTCAGGGCGTTGCGTAAGGACTGCGGCTTGTTCACTGTCTAGCTCCTGACACGCTATGATCGTGTCCACTTTGTCGGCACATGCAGCCCAGGCGGCCTCAGTCTCATCCAGCACCTGGTTCAAATCCCCATTACTTCGCGGCGCTGACCTGTCCAGGCGGCACTGCGTCACTTTTGGACAACCACTCACGGTAAGCTGCACCTCCGGCGAGGGGCGGGCGGTCCCGCAGCCTGATAATGTCAGCAGGCAAAGGAGTGTCAGCCCAGCGGCGTAAATCCTCGTTTTCACGTTTTAGCTCCTCGATCCGGCGCTGGCGACTCCGCAACAGCGCGGAAGTCTCCTCTGCTGCAGCATAAAGTTGCGTCTGCGCCCGGCTGTTGGTTTCGGTAAGAATGGACAGGCTGATAAGCTGGCTGTTTTTCTTCGCCAGCTCCTGCTTGTTATTTTTAAGCGCCCAAGCCTGCGTCGCGATGGTGTGACCGGCATTGTTGAGCCGCCATGACTGCCAGCCCAGCAACGCCAGCACCAGAGCCAGGATCACCGCCAGCGCGCGCGTCATGCCCCCGCCCCTTTAAGGCACCAGGCAAGCTCACGGTCGCGCCTGTTTTCCAGCCCTTTATTCCGTTGACCATTTACATAAATCCAGCGGGGGAGCTGGTTGCACGCCTGCCACCATTGCTGGCGATTGATGTAAGAAACCATTGTTGATCGGCAGATTGCCCCCGTTCCGACATTAAAGCCGATACTGATCAGGGCATCGTAAACATGCTGAGGTGGCTTAACCTGCAGGCAGGCTTCAATCCTTTTTTCCGTCAGCAACACGTTATTAATCAGCCCCTGCGCGGCCTGTCGCTCCGTTATGGTTTTACCCGGTACTACCCCGGACGTATTGCCGATCCCGTCAGTCCAGACCCCGGCACTGCACTGGTATGGCTGGAGGCGACACCCTTCGAAATCAGCAATCAGCTTCAGCCCCTCGACGGAGGTATGAAGCGACTGAAAGCCCGGCAACGTGGCGGCAATCGCCAGCACCGCGCCGACCAGGCAACGCTTAACGATTGAAGGACTCATATTCCCCCCTGGATATTCTGCCGTCCCGCAGCAGCTGGTAGGCTTTCCAGCGTAAATAACAGGTCACCGCCGCAGTAATAATCCCCAGCGCAAGACCGGTGATGGTCGATACATCTTTAAGAGACAAATCGCCGAGCCATGCCAGAAGCAGGGCAACGCAGTAAGTGATAAAGGCGCTGAGTCGTTCAAGCGTCATAGTTCAGTCCCATAACTGGACAGTCTGCGCAGTGGTTGACGCCGTGATATCCGGCAGCTCCACCTGCAGCCCGTGCGGTAAAAAGGGGCCATATTCAGCCAGCCCCGGATTCGCCTGCAGCACCTGTTCAGTGACTCCCTGCGTGCGCCCGTAATGGCGCCAGCAGAGTGCGTCCACCGTGTCATACTGATGCGCACGCACTTTCATCAAATCAGCTCCACCGTCATATGCGGCATATCGCGCAGGCGGGACTCCGCCCAGCGCACATCGCGCCACAGCTCGCCTAAGGTTGTTTCGATATCTTCGGCTTTCTTGCTTCCGTCGCCGGTTGCGTCAAAATCGCGATAGCGCTCAACCAGATTTGCTTTTGCCCAGCAAAACACCGCACGGCGATACAGCATGAGCCGCTGGCTTTCGCCGTCGATCACATCAGCAGGGACGTCGGTCAGGCTCGCATACCCCTGCGCCCGTTGTTTCTCGCGGAACTCATAAAGATCGGCGTTAACTTCAGCAATTGCTGTCAGCAACGCCAGACGCAGGCGTGGATCGGTGACACTCCCATCCATGCGCATATCACGGCGAAACTCTGAAACCCTGACATCAGGCCAGAAACTGGTGTTTTTAATAACGTCCTGGGTACTTTCCCCGGCCTGTTCCGGCGAAACGAATTGCATATTTCTGGCACTCCCAAATAGTTGGGCGGTGGACGGGGTTTTGACGCGGCATAAAGCCTGTCGCCACCCCGTGCCGCCCCGCGCGTTGGCACGATTCGTTAAGCCGACATTGCCTGTCGCAATCGGCTTTCAAGCTTGTTGATTTCGGTTTTGACGCCAGAACTGTTATCCAGCTGCAGGGCACGCTTCAGATGGTTAAGTGCCGCCACTGCCTGATCGTTATCCCGCAGTGCGTAGCCCATCGCCTTATGAAGTCGGGCACGGGACTGATCCGGCATATCCTGACCTTCAACGATATCGAGCACCTGGGTAAGAATGGCGGCACTGAATGATTCACCGGCAGAAAAAGCACGCATTGCCGCGTCGGCAAACTCTTCCGCAACAGCGGTCCCGCAGGTCCGGTTGAAGCGCTGCGGCAGGATCCAGCCGTGTTTAATGGCATGACGGGCAATGTCCAGCGCGCCGGTATAGTCTCCGGCATCAATGCGCCAGATCATGACGTACATCGCCACGTCGTCCTGGCCTGACGCGTCAGCATCCAGTAAACCGGCAATCCATGAGGCATAAGCGGGAAGAAACTCACGTTTGAGCTGAGCCTTGCGCTCATTTGACTGGACGGTTTTAAGACGCCTGCGGTGTTCTGTCAGCTGTAACAGCATCTGGTTGTAGCCCGTCAGGCTGGCATTACTGCCGCCCTGCCGGGCGGCATCCTGTGCCTGTACATACTGAGTGTGAGCACGGAACGGATTCATTTATCACGCTCCGGCGCCAGCACCGCCAGCTGCCTGCGCATCAAGCGCGCCTTTCACCGCTGCCGTGACGATTTCCTGGATGGTTTCAGTTGTCAGCGCTGGGCTGGCATTGCCACCTGCCTGTACGGGCAACAGTTCGATGTTCTCAACCAGGCAAACGCCGTCGTAATCTTCGACAACATACGCCTCGTTAACGGACTCGAAGTTCTCCACGCGGTCACGCTTCGGATTGTCGATGACCGAACGGCGGCGGGAGCCTGATTGCCAGTAAATAGACAGGTTATCCAGGCGGGTGATCAGCATGGCATTCGCCGGGAAGAACGGCGCACGAACGGCCGGGAGGTTGCCGATACGCTTCTGGCTGACGATAAGATCTGCCGCCAGTGTTTCGCTGTTTGGCTGGTCACGGTTGACGATCGGGAAATATTTATCCGCCAGCAACTGGCGCCCGACGATAACCACAAGCTCCGTATCTTCCTGATACCACGGCGCGATTTTCTCATTCACGGCGCCCATAACCAGCGCGTCCAGATTCAGGAAATCACCGCCTTTACCAACACGGATAGTCTGAGAAATCACCTCGCCTTCGGACACGATCTTATCCATTACCTGAACGGGTTTCTCCTGACGGATTTTCTCCAGCCAGCCGATATTCACATCCTGCAGCAGTGGATAGGTCGCGCGGTCTGACGTTTTCTCACGCTTCACGCCGTTGAAGCCGATCATGATGCGGTCAAGCGCCTGGCGGGTAATGATGGCGTCACGGATACGCGTCTGGAAGTCCTGGAATTTGGCCCATAAATCCAGCTTCGCATAAGGCAGCGCCGTATCAGAGTTAGTCTGGGTACACTTGTACCCTTCACCGTCGATGTAAGTCGGATCAACGGGCTCACGGTCTTTCTGGGTGGTATCAGTATTTCCGGCAATACTGGAACCAATACCCAGCCCCAGACGCTCGCCGGACTGCTCATCAACCGGGATAATGTTGATTTTCTGCAGGAACGAGGAAGACTCCTGGATTTTCGTTTCCAGCGTCTGCGCCACTGACGGCTCAGCCGTATATTTCGAGGCGATATCGCTCACAGATACGCCGTTGAGTTTGGCGAGCTGCGTCAGATAGCCGTTGTATTTAAAACGTGTCTCTTTTTTCATTGTGCTTTTGCTCCGTCAGCAATCGGTGGTTTGTTCTGCGCCGTTATTGCCGGTCGCATTAGGGCGGCGTTCGCTGCGGCTGTCCTGGGTGGAAAGCTGCTCACGAAGGGTGGAGAGTGCGCTGGTTGTCTCATCAACAACCTTTTGCATATCGCTCAGCTTGTTGCTGAAATCGGCCTGATGGGTGCTGACCTGCTCCGCCAGCGTCTGATGCTCACGCGCGATGGTTTCAACAGCCTGATTAACATCAGCAAAGCGCGCGTTATCATCGGCGCCTTTGCGGGACAGCAGCTCTTTCACGCGGGTAAACAGGCTGGTTTTTTCCGGCACGTCTTCAAACTCGATCAGCGTTTCAAGAGCAGCGGTAAACAGGTTGTCTTTGTCCAGCTTGCGGCGCGCCAGGGGGTTATGTTCTGCGCTGGCGCTGAACTGCAGCATTTCAGTGCCGAGGCTTGCCGGATCGTCAGTAACCGCCAGACCAACCAGATAAGCGGAGCCGGTATCGGCAAAGCTGGTGTTAACTTCCATTGAGGTGAAAAGCTTCTGCCAGTTACCGGTCATGGTGACCAGCTCGTCCGTCGGGGCAATCCAGCCATACAGCGCCATCTTCCCGGACAAAGCCCCTTCGGTGATTTCTTCCGCTTCCAGTTTTTCCACCATGCCAAAACGACGGAAAGGCCCATCAGGGGTAAAACCCTTGATGTGTTCCATATTGATCAGCGCGGTGTATACCTGCGGGTTATAGCTCGCCGCCATCTGGGTGATCCAGTCACGTTCAATAACGCGCCCGTCAGTGGTGGCCCCTTCGACCCCAATACGAAAACGCTTAGATTTTTTTGCCATCGGTCCGGCTCCGGTTAGTTAGTTCGTAACACGTTCAGAGCCTTATGTTTGCGGTGATAGGCGCGTGTAAACAACGCGTTGGGCTTGTGCGAACTCCCACACAATGCGAAGCCGGGGAAAGTGCTGATTTGAGGCCGTATGTTTGTGCCATGACAACACTGACCCCCGCAGACCTCGATCCCCGTCGTCAGGCAATGCTGATGTACTTTCAGGGATACCGCGTAGCCCGCATTGCTGAAATGCTGGGCGAGAAAGTTGCAACCGTTCATAGCTGGAAAAAACGCGATAAGTGGGGCGAATATGGCCCACTGGATCAGATGCAGCTCACCACCGCCGCACGTTATTGCCAGCTCGTCATGAAGGAGCAGAAGGAAGGAAAGGATTTTAAAGAAATTGACCTGCTGGCGCGTCAGTCCGAACGACAGGCCAGGATCGGTAAATTTAACAATGGCGGGAATGAAGCAGACCTGAACCCCAACGTGGCCAACCGCAATAAAGGCCCGCGCAAACCGCCGGAAAAAAACCTGTTTACCGACGAACAGGTCGAAAAGCTGGAAGAGATTTTCCGCGCCGGTATGTTCGAGTACCAGCGCCACTGGTGGGACGCTGGTATCAAACACCGTATCCGCAACCTCTTAAAGTCACGCCAGATCGGTGCAACCTACTATTTCGCCCGTGAAGCGTTAATAGATGCCCTGACCACGGGGCGAAATCAAATCTTTCTGTCAGCGAGTAAAGCGCAGGCGCACGTTTTTAAACAGTACATCATCGACTTCGCAAAAGAGGTGGACGTTGAGCTGAAAGGCGATCCGATGGTGCTGCCTAACGGCGCCTGTCTTTACTTCCTCGGTACAAATGCCCGTACCGCGCAGAGCTATCACGGCAATCTGTATCTTGATGAGTATTTCTGGATACCGAAATTCCAGGAGCTGCGCAAGGTAGCCTCCGGTATGGCGCTGCACAAAAAATGGCGTCAGACCTATTTCTCTACACCTTCCAGCCTGACGCACAGCGCCTACCCGTTCTGGTCCGGCGCCCTGTTCAATAAAGGGCGCCCGAAAGCCGACAGGGTAGAGTTTGACCTTTCTCACAGTAGCCTGGCGCACGGCGTTTTATGCCCTGACGGCCAGTACCGCCAGATAGTCACCATTGAGGATGCCGTAAACGGCGGGTGTAACCTTTTCGACCTGGACCAGCTGCGCCTGGAGTACAGCCCGGACGAATATAACAACCTGCTGATGTGTCAGTTTGTTGACGATCTGGCGTCCGTGTTCCCGCTGGCGTTGCTGCAGTCCTGCATGGTTGACAGCTGGGATGTATGGGACGATTTCGAACCGCTTTTACTGCGTCCGTTTGCATACCACCCTGTCTGGATCGGCTATGACCCGGCAAAAGGAACGCAGAACGGTGACAGCGCCGGTTGCGTGGTCATCGCGCCTCCCGTCGTCCCCGGCGGTAAATTCCGTATCCTTGAGCGTCACCAGTGGCGCGGGATGGACTTTCGCGCCCAGGCCTCAGCGATTGAGGAAATCACCAGACGCTACAACGTGACCTACATCGGCATTGACTCGACCGGCGTTGGCGATGGCGTTTACAAAACGGTTAAGCAGTTTTTCCCTGCCGCGCGTGAGTTTGTCTACAACCCGACCGTAAAAAATGCCCTGGTGCTTAAAGCCTACGACATCATCAGCGGGCGCCGTCTGGAGTTTGACGCGGGGATGCTGGATATAGCGCAGTCCTTTATGTCCATTCGCCGCTCAACCACCGCCAGCGGCAACCGGCCAACCTACGAAGCAGCCCGCACAGAGGAAGCCAGCCACGCGGATTTAGCCTGGGCAACCATGCACGCACTTTATAACGAACCACTGGCAGGAGCTTCCGCCAGTACCAGCAACATCGTGGAGATTTTTTAATGGCTAACCGCAAAAACCGCAGCAAGGCACCGCGCGGCCAGACCGCCACCGATACGGCCAACATGGTCAGTAATGCACATGCGGAGGCGTTTACGTTTGGCGATCCGATCCCCGTGATGGACCGCCGGGAGTTATTTGATTACCTGGAGTGCGTGCAGGTAGACCGCTGGTACGAACCACCGATCAGCATGGATGGCCTGGCGCGAACTTACCGCGCCGCCGTGCATCACTCCAGCGCTATTCAGGTAAAACGCAATATTCTTACCAGTACCTTCATCCCTCACCGCTGGCTGTCTAAACAAGCCTTTTCCCGGTTCGCCCAGGACTTTCTGGTATTCGGTAATGCCTACCTTGAAAAACGCATGAACCGGTTAGGGCAGATCATGGAGCTGAGCGCCTCGCTTGCCAAATATACCCGTCGTGGCATTGACCCGGACACCTACTGGTTTGCACAGTATGGCTACAACTCGCAGCCCTATCAGTTTGATGAGGGAGGCGTGTTTCACCTGATGGAACCCGACGTTAACCAGGAGCTTTACGGGATGCCGGAATACCTCTCCGCCATTCCCTCCGCCCTGCTGAATGAATCGGCCACGCTGTTTCGCCGTAAGTATTACCTAAACGGTAGCCATGCTGGTTTTATCATGTACATGAGCGACCCCGCCGCCGATCAGAAAGACGTGGACAACATACGCGAAGCGCTGAAAAAATCGAAAGGGCCAGGCAACTTCCGCAACCTGTTTATGTACAGCCCGAACGGCAAGAAAGACGGCATTCAGATCATCCCGTTGTCAGAAGTCGCAGCGAAAGATGAGTTTCTAAACATCAAGAATGTGAGCCGTGATGACATGCTGGCAGCTCACCGCGTGCCGCCGCAGCTGATGGGGATTATTCCAACGAATACCGGCGGGTTTGGCGATGTGGAAAAAGCGGCGCGCGTTTTCGTTCGCAACGAACTTACTCCCCTGCAGGGCCGCATCAAAGAAGTTAACGAGTGGCTGGGTGATGAGGTGATACGCTTTGACCCCTACCTGACCGATGAAGACTGACACTCTCCCGGCCAGCCTTTGATATCAACCGCCCTCCTCCGGGCGGTTTTTTTATTCCCTTGCGCCTATCACACTATCAGAGCGCCTCAGCGCCTCGCTGAGCGGTCCTGCGCTTTCGCCACCTGGCAGCTCACGACGAAACGCAGCGCCTCACCACGACGCAGGCGCGCACGACCAGCCCCCAAAAAATGACCATGCCCGCCCAACATTGAGGCGCCAAAACCGCGATTAACCCCAAAACCGCGCGCTCGTAGCCCCGCCACGCCTGCCCGCTTTACGCAGTGGTTTTCATGCACCTGCACGATATAAGCAAAAGCCTGCCAGAACTGGCGGGCGCCATCTAAAACGATCCTCAAACGATCATGCGGATTCATGCGGCATAGCCATGCAAGCTTATACGCTCATTTTTTTTCTAGAGATTACGCTCAAAAATAAGCAGAATGATTAAGGATCAATCAACAAGCTGGGGGTCACATGGGGGTTCTATTTTTATTTGGCGCTGGTGCAAGTTACGGTAGTGGTCCATGCCTACCAGCTAACCCACCTTTAGGTAGAGATTTGCTTTTACGGATGAAAGAGGAAGGTGGCATCGCCTCAACGATTGAAGGAGACTTATTGGATTGTTTCATTAATGACCCTGAGAAAGGCATGGTCAAGTTCTTTGAAGAAAGAAATAGAGATACCACTGAATTACTTAAACAAATGTGTGCTTACCTTGCAAGATTCAGAATTAATGATGGAAATACTTATGTAAAATTATTTAACATATTAAAAAAAAGAAAAAGCATCTGTATTGCTACGACAAATTATGATCTACTTATTGAACAAGCCATTTCATCTGTCGGTTGTTTTACTCAATACTACTCATCAGAACGAGTCCCGAACAATATTCCAGTTCTAAAAATACATGGTTCTATCAATTTCATACCCTTAGCCAACATCTTTAACATTGGATTTGAAATCCTTCCTGATAGCAACAGCGCAATAATTGATGGCCCAATTGAAATCTATGATAACGCTGAAAAAATAATAGAATACTGCAAAAGTGACACAGCGCTATCACCAGCAGTCGCAATGTATCACCCTAACAAAACTGTTCTGCACTGCCCTTCATTAGTTGCAAAACAGCAAAAAGATTTCCATTCAGAAATTTCAAAATCATCGAAAATATTCATAGTTGGACTTAAAATAAACCCTGATGACAAACATATATGGTCAAAAATAGAAAATACAAAATC